>DASZWQ010000186.1 GCA_035546535.1 Pirellulales bacterium
GACGAACGAAGTAACAAGACACATGGCGAGCCTCCTTGGCGATGCGATTGGCGTGAGAACCTATCTGCATCGTGAACGGGGCTCGTCCTATTTCTCAAGAAGCTGTCAACGCTAGCAAAAACTGCGAAAGCCGAACTCAGACGCTGTTCCAAAACCGTGGTTGGGTGCCACTGGTGGCTCGTCCACCAGTGAGAAATTCTCGATAAGGCACTGGTAGGCAAGCTACCAGTGGCACACTTACCCAGTACGTCAGCAGGTTTTGAACCAGCGCCTAGCGAAGGTCACGCAAGCGCTTGATGAGAAGATTCGCCAGTAGCGTTATCGGATGGCTGCCCGAGATGCCCCAAGGGACGTTCCCGACGAACGTCAGCGCGAGGTTAAGGGCGCGCGGGGCAATAGTCAATGAAATCCTCGATGGATTTCACAATTTAACAAAGTGTGAATATCAGCAGCGGCCGAAATCGTGGCTCGGGATCTGACAATTGGCCCGGGCCGCGTGCCACGGAAGTTCTATTCGGCCTTCTGGGATTTGTGGCGAATGGCGTCGCGCAGTCGCGCGGCCTCCTCGAAGCGCTCGTCGCGCACCGCCTCGGCCAGTTGCCGATGCAAACCCGAAAGTTCGTCCGTGGGCGCGCTCAAGAGCGGGGCCGCCGTTTTGGCGGCCAGCTCGTCGCGCCAGCGCACCAGTTGCACGAGCTCGGCGCATTCGTCGGCCTTTTCCGACTGGCCGTAGTCTTCCAGAAACGCCCGGATGTCGCGGATGCCGGCATCGATGGCTGTGACCGCGGTCGGATAGTCTCCCAGCTCGACGAACGGCGTCGCCACCGCGCGCGAGTGCATCATCGTGACATAAGGCCGCCACTGATCGAATCGCAAGCGATCCCGGTCGTTCTTGGCATGGTCGCGGACGAATTTGAAGAGGATCAGGTTGCGCCGCGTGTCTCGGGCGCACAGCTCGTAGCGCTCCAAGTGCCAAAAGCTTAAATAGCGATGGTAGTACTGCACCCCCTCGCGCAGCAGCCGCTCGCAATCGTCCTCCGCCAGCGTAAAGGGGGCCGAATCAGGGTGCGCCGTGTCGTGGTCCTGCTGGGCGCGGCGATAAAACTCCAGCCACGACTCGCAGCCTTCCGGACGCTGGCCGTCGGGGCGGCCGTCGATTTCCATCTGCAAAAGGCCCAGATCGAGCCGCAATTGGATTTTCTCGCGCCCGTCTTCGCCGGCGATGATGCGGACCGACACCCGTTCAGGGTCGAAGTCCCAACCGTTGAGTATGTTCGAAATGTCGCGTGACACGTCGGTCCTTGGAAACGGTGCTGGCGAATAAAATCATGGCCGCGGCGCCCCCGCCCCGCGGGCAACGGCATGCCGGACGCACTGCCTCTTATTGTATGCGGGCGCCAAAAATCGGGCCGCGCCTCGGCTCCCACAAGCGCCCCAGGAAGGATACCTCATGGCGCGGCGGCCACGATAGGGCGCCCCGGCATGCCCCGCGGAATGAGCGCGAAACGAGCCAGGCCGACAGCTCGGCACGGACCGCGGGTGAAAGCAGGAGCTCCAGGCCAAAAAACCTGGGAGAGGCGCGCCGCTAGTCGTTCGCGTCGCGGACCAACGGCTCCATCGCCTTGGTGTTCCGCTCCACGGCCAGCACCACCGTCCGCTGCTCCAAACCGTTGGCACTGCTGGCCACGGCCGGAATCACTTGCCGGCAGTTGGGCAAGCTGAAGCGAACCGTGAACGTCCCGTCGGGACGCAGCCGCACCGGATCGCCCTGGAGCGTGACATGGGCATCGGGCTCGGTAGCGCCAAAGACAATCAACTCGGCGTCGAGCTCGAAATGAAAGTCGCGCTTCTTGCCCGCCAAGGCCTCGGCCCCCGGTCCGAAACGGGTCGCCATCGGCGAACCCATCGGCCGGCGCAGACGCTCTTCGAACAGTTGCTGCAGCTCGAGATTCGGCCCCTCGGCCGAGTAGCCGCCGCTGAGCGCGTACACCTTCTCGAAATCCTCGGCCACGGCGGCCCAGTTGCCGTCGATGGCGTCACTCGTTCCCGGCACGGGTGTGGTAACGACATTGCTGCGGCACAGGACGAAGAACTTGCCGTCCGCCGACAGGTAGCCGATGTCCAAGCGATAGCTCTTCGGCGGATCGACGACGTCGATGTACCAGTTGTTGACGCCGCCGTGGATTTCGATCGTCCGCCACAGCCGTTCCGCGGCGGTCGTCGATCCTCCGCCCGAAACCTCGAAGATCCGCAACACGGGCTTGGCGCCATGCCAATCCTTGCCCATGGCGGCTTCTGCTCGCTCGACACCGGTGCGTGTCAATTCCCAATAGGCATGGAGCCAGAAAGAATCGCGAACCATCGCCACGAGGCGGTCCTTGACCTGTCGCGATTGCTTTCCGTTGGTGGCTTCGAAAGCCAGGCTCTTCCAGCGATTCTGTTTCTCTTTGGCGTCTTGCAGGCGCTTGACGATGGCCGGATCCTTGGGCTTGGCGACCGGACGCGGCTGGGGCTTCCGCAGCCGGGCCGGCGCGTTCTTCGGAGCAGCCGCTTTGGCCATCGCGGCTTTGGCAATCGTGGCTTTGGCAACGCCGCCCGCTGCCTTTCCGTTCATGGGCTTCCCACCGGAGAGCTTCGCGCTGAGCCCTTTTGCGTTTAACACCGTGACATTCGACTTTCTCGTGGCGGGCACTGCGGCCTGCGTGCGCCCCTTGCTCACCGTCCGGGCCAATCGCGTCAGGACCTTGACGAGTTGGTCCTTACGCATCGAATGCCAGCCGCGCACGCCGCGCTTCTTGGCCATTTCTGCCAAATCTTTACACGAACGACTGTTGAGGGCGGCTGCGTTGATCAACGGACTAGTCTCCGGGATGCGTCGGGCGGCTGCCTTCGGCCGCCTGGTTCTTGTCGCGCCATCCCTGACAGTGCCGTACCATGCACCGCTGCGGCTCTCCGTAGCCGAGGGCGTTGACCGGCGCAGATTTCTCGCTCAACCTCGGCAGGCGAACGATCCGTCGAGCGTCGGTTTATCCACTAGAAAAAAACGCGAGAAAGGACAGCGGCCGATCGGAAAATCGTGGCAGGTAGGTCGTTGGAGTGCCCGTTGTCCTCTGCTCATACAAACCCGGGAGCACCGGGCTGCTTCTCATTTGGTCGGCGACCTTGGCGTCCGTTGGCGAGGCCTCCTTCATCGGCCCCCTCCAGCCCCCCTGCATGCGGAAGGCATGTCGCAAGGATCGCAGAACCTTAATCTAATCGAACGCGCCTCGCCATGCAACTAGTTTGAGGCGGAAAACGGACCCTGACGACGGCGATGGCGAATGGCATAGGTGCTTGCGTTACTTGCACTTACAACCCGCAAAGTCTGCCATTCTGTCGGTGTGGCAGCGATGCGGCGGCCGCGTTGCTCCGCAGCATCGACCAGATCGATTTGACGAGGCATTCCATAAGGCCGTCGGCGGCCGCGCCTCGAACGGCGGACTCACCAAATCGGAAGGACAGAAGTCGCATGATCACAACGCCTTGCAGCTCGCCGGAAAACTTTGTGAAAAAAAACACGAATTCCGACCTCCAGCCCGTTGACACCCCAAAAACCGCGGATTACAGTCCCGTTAAGTTCAATTTGCCGCCGGCATTTTGGGTCGTTGCCGGCCCTGCCCAGGGAACGTCCTGCGGCACTTCTTTGGGGGTCCTTGCTGGGCCCGGGGTTTTGGACAAGAGCACGATACGGGTGACGATTTAGGCGTTTTATTCACAGCACTTGGGAACAACTCTCGGCGGACTGACGCCGTGCCCACTCAGCCTCCCCCTGACCAATCGCCGATCACCGTCGCCATGCAATGGGCGACGCGGATCATGACGTTGGCGATCGAGATGGTGGTGCCGGGATTGGGCGGATTCTGGCTCGACGATCGCTTGGGAACCAAGGCGCTGTTTACGTTGATCGGATTCGGCCTGGGGGGCGCCTTCGCCCTCTGGCAACTGTTGAGGATGACGAAATCGCCCTCGGGGCGGACGACGAACTCGGGTTCGGGCGAGAACCGGGAACAACGCGGACCGTGAACGGCCACGATTCTTCGACGAGTAACGTTTGCCTGGCGAGCTGGGCTCGCCATGCGGGCGGCGTCGCGCTGTGGCTAACGGCAATCTGCCTTCTCGCCGCTCCCCTCATCTGGTTTTTGCAAGGCAGCGACGGTCTTGTCGCGGCAGGGATTGCCGCCCTTTTCTGCACCCTCTCGGCCATCGGTGCTCAGCTGATCGCCAGCCTGCTGGCGGGGCCCGCGTATCCCGTCCATGCAACCATGCTCGCCACGATGCTGCGGATGGCGCCCCCCTTGTTCTTGTGCATGCTCGTGGGCTTGCGTCGCGGTCCTTTGACCGAAGCAGGCATCGTGTTCTACATGATCGGCTTCTACCTGGTGACGCTGGCCGTCGATACCTGGCTGTCGGTTAGTCGCATTTCACCGGCCGTGTCTTCGAGGAAGGGTTAGTCATGGCTAGTGATGTATTCGATCCGGGCCATCTGTTCGGCCACGTTCAAGACGCCGAGCACATCGAGGTCTCGACCAAGGTCGTGCCCAGCGGCAAGATCGTCCTGCCGCAGCCGCTGCGGATGGACGAGCCCTTGTGGAGCGGCAAGACGGGGGTTGAATCGGTCGACAAGATTCGCATTTTTCAGCCGCTCGAGCTGAAGTTCACCAAGTTCATGCTGTTGGAAATGATCGTGGCCTTGGTCGTGGCCGTGGTCTTCATCCGGCTGGCCAACAAGATGTCGGCCGGCGATCGTCCCAAGGGGCGCATGTGGAACTTGCTCGAGGCGATGCTCTTGTACATCCGCGACGACGTCGCCCGCCCCGCCATCGGCGAGCACGACGCCGATCGCTTTTTGCCGTTTTTGTGGACGATGTTCTTCTTCGTGCTCGGTTGCAACCTGCTGGGCCTGGTTCCCTGGGCCGGTTCGGCGACCGGGGCATTGGCCACGACCGGCGCCTTGGCCTTTATGACGTTCGCCACCGTCGTCGGCGCCGGCATGGCGCAGTCGGGCTTTGTCGGCTTCTTCAAGTCGCAGGTGCCGCACATGGACCTGCCGGGTCCGCTGGCGATCTTTTTGATCCCGATGATCTTTGTCATCGAAATGATGGGGCTGCTCATCAAGCATTTCGTGTTGGCCGTGCGTCTTCTGGCCAACATGATGGCCGGCCACCTGGTGCTGGCCGTGATCGTGGCGTTTATCGCCGCCAGCGCCGGCTCCGCCGTTTTCTGGGGCGTCATGCCGGCCAGCGTACTCGGCGCGACCGCGCTCAATTTGCTCGAGTTGTTCGTGGCCTTTTTGCAGGCCTACATTTTTACGTTCTTGTCCGCGTTGTTCATCGGCATGGCCGTCCACCCGCACTAACCGTTAGTGACTATAGGACCGCCAGGCGGATCGATCGTTCAAACTTTGCTTAACAGGAGATGTCAGTCGTGAACAAATTGGTGAAGATCGGCGTGTTGATGTTTGTCGTTCTGTTGGTGGCTGCTCCTGTCTTCGCGCAGGACGGAACGCCGGCCAACGCCGCCGCGACCGGAAAGAGCGCGTTCAGCATCTACCTCGGCGGTGCCTTTGGCGCGGGCCTCGTGATCCTCGGCGCCGGTGCCGGCATCGGCAAGATCGGTAGCTCGGCCGTGGAGAGCATGTCGCGTCAGCCGGAAGCGGCGGGCAACATCCAGACGGCCATGATCATCGCGGCCGCTCTGATCGAAGGTGCCACGTTCTTCGGTCTGATCGTTTGTATGTTGTTCAATAACTAGCGCTCGCCACCGCGTTTTCGAAGGATGCATGCCATGGGCGTGTTGCGTATTGCATTGGTTCTGCTCGTGGGCGCGAGCGTCACGCTCGCGCTGGCCACTGGCACGGCGCTGGCCCAAGGGCATGGCGCGGACGAGCACGCGGCTGAAGCTGCACACGGCGACAGCCACGGCGCCGAAGCCGCGCATGGTGGTGAAGCGCATGGTGGCAGCCACGGCACGGATAGTGGCGGTAGCCACGGCGGGCACGAAGACCCCAGCCCCCTGACGGTCGACTTCGATCTGGCCATCTTCACGGTGCTGATCTTCGGCATCTTGCTGGCCGTGCTGTGGAAGTTTGCCTGGGGGCCGATTTCCGCGGCGCTCGATTTGCGCGAGCGGAAGATCTCGGACAACATCGCCGCCGCCGAACAGCTCAACCAGGAGGCCAAGAAGCTCCTGGCCGAGTACGAGGCCCGGCTCAATGCTGCCCGCGAGGAAGTCCGCGGCATTCTCGACGAAGCCCGGCGCGACGCCGAGCATGCCGGGCAGGAGATCGTTGCCAAGGCCCGGGCCGACGCCCAGGCCGAAACGCAGCGTGGCAAGCATGAGATCGAAACCGCCACGGCCCAAGCCCTCAACGAACTGGCCAAATCCAGCGCCAACCTGGCGGTGGACCTGGCCGGCAAGATTGTCGGCGCCAAGCTCACGGCAAGCGACCATGCAAGGTTGATCGAAGAGTCGCTGGCGAGCTTCCCTCGCGGGGATCACCGCCAGAATTAGGTACTAAGCGCTCAGCAACCCGAGCGGCGGAATGGTTTCCGCGTTGTCAGTGTTTGGTTCGTGATCGTTGGAAAGCAGCTGCCGCCTTTGGCGGTGGATAAATCGATATGTCGCAAAGCTCCGCCCAGCCCGAAACGAACGAAGCCGCCACCGAACCCGGTGCGCAGCGCGTGGCCGAGGTGTACGCCAAGGCGCTCATTGCGGCGGCCGAAAAGAGCGGGGCCACGGCGGCGGCGCTCGAGGAGCTATCGGCCATCGACAGCGAAGTGCTCGAGCGCTATCCACGATTGACCGCGCTGTTTGGCTCGGGTTTCGTCAGTGCCGAGGACAAGGTCAAGATCGTCGACCGCACGTTCGCGGGCCGCGTCTCGGCGCTGGTGCTCAACTTCCTGCGCGTGCTGGCCGAACACGAGCGGTTGGAGCTGTTGCGCGACATCGTGCGCGCCGCACGGAAGCAATACGACGAGATGCGCGGGCTGCTGCGCGTCGAGGTCACCACGGCCAGCCCGCTCACCGATGAGCTGGCGGCCAAGATTCAACAACAATTACGTGGCATGTTTGGCGGCGAGCCTGTGCTCGTCCCCAAGATCAAGCCCGAGCTGATCGGCGGCGTCGTCCTGCGCGTGGGCGATGCGGTGTACGACGGTTCGGTGGCGGCGCGGCTGGCAGACATCCGCGGTCGCATCATCAACAGGAGCGTCCATGAAATTCAAAGCCGACGAGATCGCTTCAGTCATCCAGCAGGAAATTGAGCAGTACGAATCGCAGGTCGACGTCCGCGAAGTCGGACGCGTTCTCGAGGTCGGCGACGGCATTGCGCGCGTGTACGGCCTGTCCGGCGTCATGGCCGGCGAAATGGTCGAATTCCCCAATGGCGTCACCGGGCTGGCCTTCAACCTCGAAGAGCATTCGGTCGGCGTGATCATCCTGGGCGATTACCTGACCATCAATGAAGGGGACGAGGTCAAGAGCACCGGTCGCCTGCTGAGCGTTCCGGTCGGCGACGCCGTGATCGGCCGCGTGGTCGATCCGCTCGGCAATCCGCTCGACGGCAAGGGACCGATCGTCACGAACGATCGCCGCCCGGTCGAATTCATGGCCCCCGGCATCGCCCAACGGCAGCCGGTGCGCGAGCCGATGCAGACCGGCATCAAGGCCATCGACGCCATGACCCCCATCGGTCGCGGTCAGCGCGAGTTGATCATCGGCGATCGCAAAACGGGCAAGACGGCGATCGGCATCGACGCCATCATCAATCAGCGCAATAGCGGCGTGAAGTGCTTCTACGTCGCCGTTGGTCAGAAGGAATCGACCGTGGCCGGCGTCATCGAGGCGTTGCGCAAGAACGGCGCCATGGACTACACCACCGTGATCCTTTCCGGCGCAAGCTCGCCGGCCCCGCTGCAATATGTCGCTCCCTACGCGGGCACGGCGATGGCCGAGCATTTCATGTACAACGGCGGCCACGCCTTGATCGTTTACGACGATCTTTCGAAGCAAGCCGTGGCATACCGCCAATTGTCGCTGTTGATGCGGCGTCCGCCGGGCCGCGAGGCTTACCCGGGCGACGTGTTCTACGCTCACAGCCGCTTGCTCGAACGTTCGGCCAAGCTCAGCGACGAACTGGGCGGCGGCTCGCTCACTTCGTTGCCGATCATCGAAACCCTGGAAGGCGAGGTGTCGGCCTACATTCCGACGAACGTGATTTCGATTACCGATGGGCAGATCTACTTGCAGCCGGACTTGTTCTTCGCCGGTCAGCGGCCGGCCATGAACGCCGGTATTTCGGTATCCCGCGTCGGTGGCGCCGCGCAGATTCCGGCCATGAAGAAGGTGGCCGGCGGTTTGCGGCTCGACCTGGCGGCCTTCCGCGAATTGGAAGCGTTTGCCCAGCTCGGCACCGACCTGGACGCGGCCACGCAGTCGCGCCTCGATCGCGGCTACCGCATGATCGAGCTGTTGAAGCAGGGCCAATACCAGCCGATGGACGTGATCGACGAGGTGCTCAGCATCTACGCCGGCACCCGCGGCCACTTGGACAAGATCCCCCGCGCCGAGGTCGCCGGTTGGGAGCAGGACTTCCTCCGCTTCATGCGCGAGCAAAAGTCCGAGATCCGCAACAAGATCGCCGAGACCAAGAAGCTCGAAGACGACACGACGGCCGCCCTGGAAAAGGCCATCACCGAGTTCCAGGCGCAATACGCCACGAAGAAGAAATAGGAGCTTTGCCACAGAGGTCACAGAGCACACTGAGAAACACAGGAAGAAGTCTGCAAAACAATGATGCGGGATGGAGTCAATGGCAGTCGGCTCCCGTCTTCGATTCATCATTCATCATTTTGCATTCATCATTCCGTCTCGGTGATCTCTGTGTGCTCTGTGGCTAGTCACTCATCATTCATCATTTAAAGTCATGGCCAAGGCACGAGCACTCGACAAACGCCGCAAGAGCATCAAGAACATCCGCAAGATCACGCGGACGATGGAATTGATCGCCACGGCGCGCTTCAAGAAGGCGATGGACCGCGCGAGCGCCGCCACGGCGTATACCAAGCGCATCACGGCGCTCGTGGCCGAGCTGGCCACCAGCGGCCTCGAGGTCAG
Source organism: Pirellulales bacterium (assembly GCA_035546535.1). Classification (NCBI taxonomy): domain Bacteria; kingdom Pseudomonadati; phylum Planctomycetota; class Planctomycetia; order Pirellulales; species Pirellulales bacterium. The sequence continues at coordinate 9,154 of DASZWQ010000186.1, forward strand.
CCATCCGCTGCTCGAAGCCCGCAGCGAAATCAAATCGGCCGCCTTGCTAGTGCTGACCGGCAATCGCGGGCTGTGCGGCGGCTACAACGGCAACGTCCTCCGCGCGGCGGTAACCCGCTACCGCGAGCTGCAGAGCACGATCCCCAACACGCACCTGGAAGTGTCGGGCAAGCGCGGTATCGCGGCTTTCAAGTATCGCGAGATCGCCTGCCAGCGCACGTTCACTCAGTTCGAGGACAAGGTCCGCTTCGACGAGATCGACGAGCTGGCCAACGGCTTTCTCGAAGATTACATCACCGGCAAGCTCGACCGCTTGGACGTGGCCTACACCCGTTTCGACAGCATTGCCAAGCAGGTGGCCGTGGTCGAAACGCTGCTGCCGCTCGGCGCGATCGCCGGCGCTGACGCGAGCGCCGCGCAGGCCAAGACCGGTCCGCAGTACGAATTCTTGCCCTCGGCCGAAAGCATTCTGGAAGAGGTCGTGCCGACCAGCTTCAAGGTGAAGCTGTTCAAGTGCTTCCTGGATGCGGCCGTGAGCGAACAGGTGGCCCGCATGGTGGCCATGAAAGCCGCCACCGAAAACGCCGACAAGATCATCAAGCACCTGACCATGACGTACAACCGGGCCCGCCAGTCGCAGATCACGGGCGAAATCATGGAAGTCCTCGGCGGCGTCGAGGCGCTGAAGGGATAAGGAAATGCAGAATGCAAAATGATGAATGATGAGATAGCACTGGAAACGGCCGCCGCCTTCCATTCATCATTCTGCATTTTTCATTCATCATTTGAAATCAAAACAGAATCCGAAAATCAAAAACAAACCTTCATAACCACAGGCACCACCTTCCCATGGCCACCATCACGCAAGGCAACGCCAGTAAGTCCGGGCACGCGACGCAAAACATCGGGTACGTCACGCAAGTGATCGGCTCGACGTTCGACGTCGAGTTCGACGAGGACAAGATGCCCGCGATCTACAACGCCGTTCGCATCGAGACCGAGCAGAAGGGGGTCAAGATTCGCCTGGTCGGCGAAGTGCAGCAGCACCTGGGCGGCGGCCGCGTCCGCTGCGTCGCCCTGGGCAGCACCGACGGTATGGTCCGCGGCCAGGAATGTCTCGACACCGGCAACCCCGTACAAGTGCCCGTCGGCAAGGCCACGCTCGGCCGGGTGTTCAATCTGGTCGGAGAACCGATCGACAATCGCGGTCCTGTCGATGCCGACGACCATTGGTCGATCCATCGCGAAGCACCGGCCGTGACCGACCTGTCGACCAAGACCGAATTGTTCGAGACGGGCATCAAGGTCATCGATTTGCTCACGCCGTTCGTCCGCGGTGGTAAGGCCGGGCTGTTCGGCGGTGCCGGGTTGGGCAAGACCGTTATTCTCACCGAGCTGATCGCTCGTATCGCGAGTGCCCACGGCGGTTACTCGGTGTTCGCCGGCGTCGGCGAGCGGACCCGCGAAGGGACCGACCTGTGGCTGGAAATGCAGGAAGCCAAAATCGGCGACACGGGTCGCAGCGTTATCGAGCAGACCTGCATGGTGTTCGGACAGATGAACGAGCCGCCTGGCGCCCGTTTGCGGGTCGCCCTGTCGGCGTTGACGATGGCCGAATACTTCCGCGACACGACCGGCGCCGACACGCTGTTGTTTGTCGATAATATCTTCCGCTTCTCGCAGGCTGGTAGCGAAGTATCCGCGCTCTTGGGTCGTATGCCCTCGGCCGTGGGTTATCAACCGACGTTGGCCACCGAAATGGGCGCCTTGCAGGAGCGTATCGCTTCGACCTCGAAGGGGGCCATCACGTCGGTGCAAGCCGTGTACGTGCCGGCCGACGATCCGACCGATCCCGCCCCGGCCACGGCCTTCGGCCAGCTCGACGCGTTCTTGTACCTGGAGCGTTCGATCAGCGAAAAGGGCATTTATCCGGCGGTCGATCCGCTGGCCTCCAGCAGCCGCATTCTCGATCCGCAGTACGTGGGCGAGCGTCATTACGCGATCGCCCGCCGCGTGCAGCGCACTTTGCAGCGCTATCGTGAATTGCAGGACATCATCGCCATTCTCGGCGTCGATGAGTTGAGCGAAGAGGATAAGCTGGTCGTACACCGTGCCCGCCGCATGGAGCGGTTCCTGTCGCAGCCGTTCCTCGTGGCCGAAGTGTTCACGGGCAAGCCGGGCGAAATCACGTCGCTGGCCGACACCATCCGCAGCTTCGAGGAAATCGCCGACGGCAAGTGGGACCACCTGCCGGAAAGCGCGTTCATGTACGTCGGCCCGATCGAGCAGGCCGACGAGCAAGCCAAGAAGATGGCGAAGAAATAGTAGCCAGTAGTCGGTTGCCAGTAGTCAGTGTTCAATACGACCTCTGGTTACCGACACTCGCGAAAACCGACAACGTCGCCATTTCCTTACTGACTACCGACTACTGTCTACTGTCTACTGACTACTGACTACCGACTACTGCAATGTCCCATTCCGAAGCGCACGCGGGCGTCCACATGAGCGTTCCTGGAGAAGCCCAGATGAGCGGCGTTCACATTTTGACCGTGATCGTCGTCACGCCCGAAGCGACGGTGCGCGAAACGCCGGCGCAATTCGTCGTGGTGCCGCTGTACGACGGAGAGCTGGGGATCGCCCCCAACCATAGCGCCATGATCGGCCGGCTGGGGTATGGCGAAATGCGGATCGTCGAAGGGAACCGCACGGACCGGTACTACGTCGACGGCGGCTTCGTGCAGGTGTCGCACAACGTGGTCTCGGTGCTCACCAATCGCGCGGTGCCGGCCGAACAAATCGACGGCGAGGCCGCGGCCGAGCAGCTGAGTGCCGCCCGCCATCGCCCGGCGCACACGCCCGAGCTCTTGGCAATTCGTGAACGGGTCGAGCTGCAAGCCCGGGCCCAGATTCGCGTGGCGGCTCGTGTTGGCAAGCCGACCGGGTCGCACGCCGGCAGCGGCCACTAAGCCGACTCTCACCGTGAAATCTGGGGCGCCATGCTCACGCTCGCGTGAGCATGTAGTTCGCAAAGCCTCGCCCGATTCTTCGCGAGGTCAGCGGGGCCACGGCGAGCGCGGCCACGGCACCCTGAGCCAGTAGATATCTCAGGAAACCCGTCTGAAAGTGATCGACGGGTCTTCCTCCAGCACGGCAGCAAGGAAGCCAGTCGCGCGATTCGATGGTGTATTCGTAGGGCATCGTGAGGTAAAGCTGAGTCGTTTAGTCTAGTCGGCTGGTGTGGTCACGGCCCTCGCGGCGGCACGAATTCCGCCGATCGCGGCTTATCCACGACTAGCGGCTGCTTATCGCCCACGTTGTGTTGCCATTCTTCGAGCAGACGCGTCATCCGTGCGATCTGCTCGGCACTTCGCGAGTCGCTCGATAGGTCCCGCATCTCGTCCGGGTCGTTCGCCAGATCAAATAGCTGCGTGCGATTGATCTGCGGATAGCGAATCAATTTCCAACGCTCGTCGCGTACGGCCCGCTGCACGTCGCGATAGGCGGTCCCTAGACTGTCACGCACTTTCGCCTTCTCGCCGCGCAGGATCGGCGCCAGGCTCTGGCCGTCGACCTCGTCGGGCGTCTTCGCACGGGCCAGGGCGCAAATCGTCGGCAACAGATCGAGCAGATAGACAAGGGCCTCGGACGAACCGTGCTTGATGCCCGGCCCCGTGAATACCAGCGGCACGTGCATCGAGTGTTCGTACAGATTCTGCTTGCCGAACAGACCGTGACTGCCGACGGCCAGGCCGTGATCCGACGTGAAGATAACGATCGTCTCGCCGGCGTCTTTCTGCTCGGCAAGCGCCGCCAGCAAGCGGCCGATGTGAAAGTCGAGCCCGCTGATCACGGCGTAATACTCGCGCAATTGCCGGCGCACTTCTTCCGGTGTGCGCGGCCAGGGGGCCAGCCGCTCGTCGCGCACGGTCATCTCGCCATTGTCAAACGGGTGTACAGGCAGGTAATTGCGAGGCAGCGGAATCTCGTCCTCGGGGTACAAATCCAAGAACCTCTGCTCGGCCACGCGCGGGTCGTGCGGCGCTTCGAACTCCAGCACCATCAGCCACGGCGCTGGCTCGCGATAGGAATCGAGAAACCTGATCGCGCCGTCGACGATCGTGTGGCCCGGCTCGCCGCTGGTGCGCTCGCGCTCGTCATCGTCGAGATACTGGCTGCGATCGAAACGTTTATGGATCTCGCGCGCGACGTTGCCGCGCTTGCCGTGGTGATAGGTGAAATACCCCGTGCTTTTGAGAGCGTCAGGCAAGTTCGGCCCGTTGCCGGGAGCGAGCCCCTTGGGCCAATCACGAAAATAAGTCTGGCCCGACAGCAGCATGTTCCGGCTGGGGGTGCAGACGGCGGGCTGATTGCTACCCAGGCAGTAGGCATTCCGAAACGCGAACCCCTCGCGTACCAGACGATCGAGATGCGGCGTTTTGACGCTCGTGTTCCCCAGGGCGGCGATGCCATCGGCGCGCAAGTCGTCGGCCACCAGCAGCAGAATATTCGGCGATTTCGCGGTCGCTTCGGCGGCGGTGGCAAGTCGCGCGGCGGTCAGGACGAGCGTCGCCAGCAGAGTCACTTGCGCGAACCGTCGTGCAGTAAGAAACACGATTTCGTAAGCTTTTGCTGGGTGTTGGAAGTAAGGCCGCTGACGAGATTGTAAGGTCGCCGCCACCGCCTGTAAAAATTCAAAAAGCGATTAGCTTCTCGCCAGGCAATTTGCGATAATCCGGGGCAGCGGCCGCGAGAGCGACAGGGAAACTCGCGGGGGGCTTCCTCCGCTACGCTCGCGCTCGAACGGTTCGCCAGGAACAAAGAGTCGAACAATCGGCGGAGGCTATCGATATGCGGTTGTCGCGCATCATGCGGCAGGTCGCCGCTCTCTCGTTGGCTGTGGGTTTCTTTGCCCCGCAGTTTTTCCGTGTAACACAGCTGCGCGCGGGACCAACGTCGCGAGGCACTGACTAGCGAATCGATGTCTAAGAGTCCGAATGTAAAGAGCGATCGGAACAGGGAACATTTACGAAGCGGATCTCGGAGCGGGAGACCAACATGAACAGGCAGGGATACGTACGGCAAGGCATCGCGGCAATTCTTTTTGCTTCGGTAGCAGTTTTCACATCGGCCGCTCTCGTCACGACACAGGCCGCCGAGCCTGCGACCAGAGACAAGGCGCCTGCGACGAAAGGCCAAGCACCCGCGACAAAAGACAAAAAGGGCGGCACCAGGCACGCTGAGAAAGAATCGCAGCCCGCCGAGGCACAGGTCCTGCTCGACAAGGCCCTTTCGGCCGAGGCCACGGGCGACACGCAGGCACGTGGCGAGTATCTGCAACAAGCGCTGGCGGCGGATCCTGATTTCGCGCCGGCCCATTGGCAGCTTGGCGAAATGAAGATCGACGGCCAATGGCTGTCGGTCGATAGTGCCGCGGCCACCAGCACGATGGCCGCAAAATTCCATGAATACCGGCTACGCCGCGCCAAAACTCGTGCCACGGCCGACGAGCAGATCAAGTTCGCCGCGTGGTGCAGCGAGAAGGGACTGACGGATCAAGCGCGGATGCACCTGCAGGCGGCCATGTCCATGCGCCCCACGCACAATCAGCAGCGCGACATCATGAAGAAGCTCGACCTGGTGCGTTATCAGAAGCAACTGATGCCTGCCGCCAAGGCCGACTTGTACAAGAAGCACGACAAGGAACTCGAAGCGTTGATGCACAAGTGGAAGCCGATCCTGACGCGCTGGCGCGGCGATCTGGAAAGTCGCGATGCCAGCCGGCAAATCGACGCGGAACAAAAACTGAACGACATCAAGGACGTCGCCGTCATTCCGGTGCTGGAAACCGTTTTTGCCAAGTCCGGGGCCACGGCCGGCGCGGCAGCCGTCAAGGTCATCGCCGCCATGCCCGAGATCAAGGCCTCGGAATCGCTGGTCCGTTTCGCCGTTCTGGCCGAGAACGAGGAAGTGCGCCAAGCAGCTGCCGAAGCGCTTCGGTCGCGCGACGTCTTCAGCTATGTGCCGATGCTGCTCGCGGGCCTGAGCAATCCGATCGAAATCAGCTTCCAGTCGTTTGCCGGCGAAGGGGGCATTTTTGGCGAGCGCTTGACCCTCTATCGCGAGGGGCCCGAAGCCAACATGTTGTACACCTCGGGCGTGACCGCGCTCCCGAATTTTACGCCCGCCGTGGGCGGCCTCACGATCCCACAAACGGCGCAAGCCGAGCAGCGCGTCGCCGCCCAAGCGGCCCAGGACAGCGTCACCGCGCAGGCCGCCATGGCCGAGAATGCTCGGTCGGCGTGGGCCAACGAGCGGATCATCGCCGCGTTGCGCATCGCGACAGACAACGACAGCATGGGCGAAGATGCCAAGGATTGGTGGAACTGGTGGTCGGAGTACAACGAGCTGCACTACGCCGGCAGTCCGGAAACGTACGAGATCAATCGCTCGACGTACACGTACTACGGGGCGGCGACCTATTATCCCACCCCGTCGACGGCGCCGGCTCAATCCTCGTCTCAGTCGTCTCAACTGTCCGACTCCAAGACCACGCCGACGTACCAGCCGCCTACTCTTAACACCAGACCAGGGCAGCCGGCGTCCACATATCGTTACGGTCTGCCCACGAACATGCACTGGGATAGCGGCAAGATCGCCTGCTTCGTGCCGGGCACGATCGTGTGGACGGTCACCGGCAAGATGCCGATCGAGGAAGTGCGCGTCGGCGACCTGGTGCTGTCGCAAAATGTCGAAACCGGCGAGCTCGCCTACAAGCCGGTCGAGCGCGTTACCAAGGGGCCGCCGCTGCCGCTGGTCGAGATTCATGTCGGCCAGCAGACGATTCGCTCGACGATGGGGCACCTGTTCTGGGTCTCGGGCACTGGCTGGCGCATGGCCAAGGAATTGAAAGTCGGCGACCGCCTGCACACGACCAAGGGCACGCTCGCGATCGACAGCGTCGAAAAGACCGGCGAGGCGTCGTGCCACAACCTGGTCGTGACCGACTTCACCACCTTCTTCGTCACCGACGAGCAGATCCTGGTCCACGATATCGACGTACACGGACCGACGCTCTGTACCGTGCCGGGATTCTCGGCCAATTAAACGGGAGGAGGCAACTGCGGGAAGCGGGCAGCCTTTGAGCGAGGCCAGGCAGAAACAGGGGAATGGAACGAATTGGGCCAGGAACAGATCTGGAACAGGAGCAGGGAATGAAAAGGCATTTGGTCGTTTGGGCCGCCGTCGCGGCCGCCTTCGCAATGGAATCTTCGTGTCCGTGGGCCTACGCGGCCACCCCGGCCGACAAGGGCGTGCCGGGCAAGGGTTCGGCGCCGACTGATAGTGCGCCCGCCGATAGTGCATCCGTCGAGGCCGCGGCGCTTGTGCGCAAGGCGCTTCTGGCCGAGGTCGCGGGAAACCTGCAGGCGCGGGCCGATGCGCTGCGCCAGGCGGTAACGATCGCACCGGAATTCGCGCCGGCCCATTGGCAATCGGGCGAAGTGAAAGTCGGTGAGCGCTGGCTGGCCGTCGAGGATGCCGCGCGCGAGAACGAATGGTCGGGCAAGTTTCTGAGCTATCAAAAATCGCGCGCGGCCGCGCCGCAGACCGCTGATGGCCAGATGGCCCTGGCCCGCTGGTGCAAGGAGCAAGGGCTCGTCGAGCAGGAAAAAATCCATCTTGCCAATGCACTCCGCCTGGCCCCCGCCAAGGGAAAACGCGCCGAAGTGATCAATAAGCTCGGGTTCGTCCGCTACCGCCATCAATTGATGCCGGCCGCCACGGCCGAGGTATTGAAGAAGCAGGCCAAGGAGGCCGAGGCGGCGCTTGCCAAGTGGAAGCCGATTCTCACGCGGCTGCGCGGCGATTTGGAAAGCCGCGACAAGAACCGGCAGGAAACGGCCCGGACAAAGCTAAAGGAATCGCAGGATCCGGCGATCATTCCGGCCTTGGAAGCGGTGTTTGCGACGGCCAGGCCCGAGATCGGCCAGGCGGCCATCGATGCGCTCGTCGCCCTGCCGCAACAAGCGGCGACGGATTCGCTCGTACGGTTTGCGCTTTTTGCCAAACATGATGGCATGCGACAGGCGGCCGCGGTGGCGCTTAAGGAACGCGATTTCTTCACGTTTGTTCCCTTCCTGTTGTCGAACATGCAAATGCCGATCGAAGTCAGCTTCACGGCCAGCCCATTCCATTCGCGCCTCTCTCTGTTTCGCGAAGGACCTTTGTTTAATTCCAGCTACACATCGACCGTAGACGGTCAACCGTATCTCGCACTCTTACCCGTGCTCAACGGCGCCGTTCTCGGGCCTACGATGCGCAATCCGGATATGGCTGCTACCTCGGAACTTAAAGATCTGGCCGTTGCGAATGCCGCGCTTGAAGAGAATCAACGTGTCGCTCTTGTCAATGAGCGCGTCGCTCAGGTGCTCAAGGGCGCGACCGGCAACGACTTTGATTCCGATCCGAAAGGGTGGTGGGATTGGTGGGCTCAGTTTAACGAGGTGAACTATGCTCAAGAGAAGCCGACGTACGAAAACGCGCGTTATAACCTCATTCCACGAAGTCACAGCTGTTTTGTCCCCGGCACGCTCGTCTGGACGGTGACGGGCACTGTGGCCATCGAGAACGTGCAAGTCGGTGATTGGGTGCTCTCTCAGAACGTCGATTCAGGCGAGCTCACTTATAAGCCTGTCGAAGCCGTGACGCATGGTACGCCGCTGCCGCTGGTCGAGATTTGCATCGGCCAGCAGACCATCCGCGCTACCCACGGCCATCTGTTCTGGGTAGTTGGTACTGGCTGGCGCATGGCCAAGGAGCTGAAGGTCGGCGATCGCCTGCACACCACCAAAGGCACGCTCACGATCGACACCGTCGAAAAGACGGGCGAGGCCGCCTGCCATAACCTGGTGGTTCGAGACTTCAACACCTACTTTGTGACCGACGCGATGATCCTGGTCCACGATATCGAGATCCGTGGGCCAACGACGGCAATCGTGCCAGGATTGACTGCGGAATAGCGCGTACGCACGCCCGTTAAGAGCGCGCTGCAGCGGTCGCCCTCACCCTGCCCTCTCCCGGAGGGAGAGGGTTCTGAAAATGCGCAGAAACGCGAAACACCCAAAGTGGACGCAGCGCTGCGTCCGCTTTATCGGTGTCGCCAGGTGAGTTTGCAGCCGGGCACGCGCTCGATAATGTCTTTGCCTAGCGCGCGCGACGGCGTCGAAAAGCCGGCCGGCAACTGCCCGGCCAGCGCCGCGGCGACGAACATCAGCGACGTTTCGACCGTCAGCGGGTAGCCGCCGGGGGTCTCGAGCGTGGCCTCGGCGAAGCGACCTTGGTCATCCTCGACGCGTCCCCAGAACGACGCGCGGCTGGCGCTCAGTTCCTGCGCGCTTGGCCCCGGCACTGTGCGCTCGATGCGCCGCCGCGCGAAGCGCTGGATCGGTCCCCACGCGGCCAAGGGCAACAGCCAGCGCAATCGCCGCATCTGGCGCACCTGGCCCGGCGGCATGGCCACATAGACTTCGATATTCTTGATGCCGGTCGAGTAAAAGGCTCCGGCCACGTCGCCCCACGGAATGGTGACGGCGCTCAAGCGGCGGCCGGGGAAATCGATCTCCCGCGTCTTCCAAGCCGTCGGCACGCGCTCGATGCGACCATCGATGCGCACGCGGCCGCCGTGCGGCAGGCTTTCGAGCGAGGTCTTCGCCGTGCCTGGACTCAATCCGCCCGACGATTCGAAGGCCAGCATCAACCGCTGGGCCGACGGCAGCGCCGCGGCCAACTGCGCGGCAAGGCAATCGCTGGGCACGATGTCAAAACCCACGGCCGGGATGACGGCCACACCGGCACGCCGAGTCTCCTCATGCCGGCTGGCGGCCAGCTCGATGACGTCGATTTCGCCGGTGATATCCAGGTACGTCGCGCCGGCACGCAAGCAGGCGTCCATCATCGGGCGTGCCGTGGCCGAAAAGGGACCCGCGCAGTGCAAGACGACGCGGATGCCTGCGAGATGTTCCGCGGCGGAATCATCGAGGCCAAAGGTGCGCGACGGGCAACCGAGCCGGACGGCGAGCGGTTCGATCGCCGCGGCACTACGACCGGCCAGCACAGGTCGTAATCCGCGTCGCACGGCCTCTTGGGCAATCATGCGGCCGGTGTAGCCGTTGGCACCGTAGATCATCCAGTCGGCGGCATCCGTCATGGCGAAGACTAGCGAGGGATTTGCGCGCGGCGCCGGCGGAACATGAAAAAGACGCACACCGCTGCCGTAGCCGCCAACACGCCGCTGGCCGGCTCGGGCGTGGGAAGAATCACGTACGGCTGCACGTTGAAGAACGTCGTTTGCGTATTGGGAACAAAGCCGGCGCCAGAATAACGACGGCCCCCGTCGGTAGCAATGCAGCGGAATCGCGGCGAAAGGCCTGCCCCCCCCCCAATGGCGACTAGAGCCGTGGCGACGTCCGCGCCCCTCTAAACACCGCGGCCGCGCTTCAGGAAATGATCTGCCGCTTGCGGCTCACATAGTCCCACACCACGTACCGGTCCAGGTCGCGGCCGGCGGTGAAGAAGACCCGCCCCTTGGTCGATTCGGCCAGGCGGTAGGCGAACTGCACGTCCTCGCGCGATTGCGACCAGCTCGACAGTAAGAAGATATTGATCGTGATGCCGTCGCGCTGACAGAGTTGCCCCTCGCGCATGGTCGCCTTTTCGGTCCGCTCGTCGGGCGGGTAGCAGAGGTGCAATTGCTCCCCCTCGAAATGCGCCGTCGGCAGCCCGTCGGTGATCAGGATCACCTGCCGGTTCGGCGTGGGCTGCAGGGCCAGGAACTTGCGCGACATGGCCAGCGCGTGCTGGATGTTGGTGAAATGCTGCGGCACCTGGGCCTCGGAGATATCCTCGCGACTCATGTCGATGCGATACCGCACCCAGGGGTCGAAGATCGTGACCATCTTCGGCAGTAGCGAAGCGACCTCGCTCACGTGCCGCGGCTTGGCGAACGTGTACATCTCGATGAATTGCAAATAATCGCCGGGAAATTCGCGGCGAATCAGGCCGTCCAAGGCCAGCCCCATCCGCTTGACGTTCATGTACAGGCCGCCATAGCGCATCGAGCCGCTCATGTCCATCAGCACCACCGTGGCGCACTTGGGCGTATTGCGCGTGCGATGGATCTCGATATCTTCGCTTCGCAAACGGATCGGCAGGGCCGCGCCGCCGCGCACCATGGCGTTGGTGAGCGTTGCCGGAATATCCATCTGCGCGACCGAGTCGCCGAACTCGTACGGCTTGGTGTTTTGCAGCTCGACGGCACCTTCGCCGACGATCGGCCCTTGATGGCGTCCGGTGCGCGAGGGTTCCAGCTCACTGAAAATGCGCTCCAGCAGCTTGCCCTGGAATAGCCGATACGCCTTGGGTGTCAGCCGAAAACCGTGCCGCGTTTTTTCCAGACCCTGTTGCTCGGCCAGGTCGCGCAAATAGTCTTGAATCTGCTGGTGCAGGGCGTTCAGTTGTTCGATGTCGCCCGGGTTCGCGAACTCCGACAACTGCTCCATGTCAATGACGCCGATCTGCGCCGTGCGGGCCGCCTCTTCGAGCTGCTTGAGAAGCTCGTCGATTTTTTCCAGCTCTTCCTTGACTTCGAGCGCTCGGGGGATTGTCAGCCGCTCGTGACCGGTGAACTCGTACTTCCCGGCCAGCTCGTCGATCTGATACTTGTCGCCCAGCCGCTCGGCCAGGCGTAACAGGTCGTTGGCGAATTCGCTGCGCTCGCCGCCGGCCAGGTACCAGAGCTGCTCGATCTCGCGCAGCTGCTCGTCCTTGAAGGCCCGTTCGACGGCCTTGCGCAATTGCTTGGGAGGGCGCAACTCGCGTCCTTCGTCCTGGTAGCGCGCGGCCGCTTCTTTTTGCACTCGGCCCGTTTCGTAGGTGGAGAGGATCTTCTCCTTGCGCGCGAGCAGCATTTCCCGCAAGGCTTCGAGGCTCGGCCCCAGCCCGGCGATCTGGCTCGGATCCAACTGGATCGCTCGCGACAGCTCTTCTTCCGTCAGCTCGCGCATGCTGCCGTACATCAGCATGTGCTCGAAAGCCGAGGAGACCATGTCCGGCGGCGGTTGCGTGGGGCTGGGAAAGTTCTTGGGGTCGTACTTCTGGTACGTGTGGATCACGCCGCCCAGCGGTGTTTTGTCGGCCATAAACGTGCGCGCTTCTGCTGGCAATCCGGAACCGCAACGCGCGCATACCACAGCTCGTCGTACGCGGCCGGCGGCTTACAGATTGTTGTCCGGCCAATGCCCGCGGGCAAGCAGCGTCTGTTCACGGCTCGCTAAAGCCCGTGCCGCGCTACCGCGCGGCCACCTTCGTGGGCGGTTTGTCGGACGAGCCTTTGGCCCGGGCCGGCTTCCCTTCGAGGAACATGGTGCAACCGCCATTGCCCGAGATTCGCAGGCGGAATTCCTGCAAGCTCTCTTCGATGCAGACACCGACCGAGTGGCCGCTGATCTTGGCATCGGGCTCGACCTGCCACCATTTGCAATCCTTGCACAGGCCCCATTGCTGCTCGTCCCTGTGATGTCCGCCGCTGTGTGAACCATTGTGGTGCGACATGATAGCTTCTCCGCGGGTCAAATCAGGGCGCGCCAACGCACCCTGGAGGCACGAAGAGGTGCATCCCGCGTGCCAAGAACGGCCGCCCGGACCCGAAGGAATTGCGACCTATGACTTGTACGCCTCAAGGGCGTCCCACAGCCACGGTTGCGTCCAGGGATTCCACGTCGGGTAGCTGACCGACAGGACCGAGAGTCCCAAGAGCGCGGCGGCGGCAAGTTGCGACCACCGCCGGCGGCTGGCCCAATCGGCGGCAGGCTGCATGGCCACGAGCCACAGCGGGGCCATCCAGAAGGCCCAGCGGAAGCCGGCGGTCATGCCGCCGTAATTGCGATCATCGAGCGATCGCGAGATATAAAACGCCACGCACACGACCGAAACCGCGGTGATCGCCAAGCCCCACTCGCGCCAGCCACGATCCCGGCTCGCGCACAGCATTCCAAGCCCGACGATACTCAGCAGCCAGATCGGCGTGAGCGAAAAAATGCCATGATGCCCGATGAGCACGTGAAAGGCATAACGCGGCACCGATTCTTCGCCCTGGTCGATCGGGCTGCGTGCTTCGCGATTCGACCAATAGCTATCCCGGACCTTGCCATCTTTCACGTACTTGAACTTATACCAATTGTTGTCGTCTTCCCGATGAGCATAGGGGATGGCCCACGTGTGATGGGCCAGGTAATTCGTGCCGAAGGACGCGGCCGCGACCAATAACGCCGGCGGCACGAATGCCAGCAGCGTTTGTCGCGGTGCATGCCACGCGACCAGCGCGATCGTCACGCCAAACAACGACAAGGCCGGCAATTCATTCACCGCGGTGAAGGCGGCCATGAACCCGCACATCGCAAAATACCACCAGCGCCGCTCGCCATCCACCGTAATGCGCACGGCAAGATACACCGTCGCAACCGCCGTGACCGCCGCGGGCAAGTGGTTGTTCAGCACGACGGCAAACGTCGAGAGAAACGTGCCGAACGTGGCGCAGGCCATCGTGAAGATGCGCCCCCAATCGGTCGTACCCAATCGATCGGCCAGCTTTCCCCACAGCACGAAATAGATCACCAAAGGCAGCAAGTTGATCGTCACCAGCATGAAGCGGCCGATGGCGAATGGATGCGTCCCCAGGGTCCGGCCCGTCAGCCTTACGATCAGCCAGTATTCGCCGGCGAGAATCGTGGGAAACAGCGGCGGCTTGCTGGAGTAAAGATGCCCTTCGCCCGGCTCGGGCGCGGCATGCCCGGCATCGTCATGCTTTACCATGTCGATCGTGTCCCAGTTGGGCTGTGAGACGACGTCGTCAATTCTGTAGGTTCCGTATTCCACCAGCGCGCGAATCGTGGCCCACCGGCTGCGATCATTGGCGCTCAAGAACGGGCGTTGCTTGGCCCAATCCTTGCGCCCTTCGCGCTTCAGGTGCTGCTCGAGGCGGATGTAATCGAGTGAGTCGACCGAAAGAATCCGGCCGAGGATTCCGCCCGAGGCGATCGCGATCAAGAGCCAATACACGCCCCAGCGCAGCCGGGGCGAAGCATCGTCAGGCGGAGCGTTCATGCAGGCTCTTTTCGTGAGAACGCTCGCGGGGCGGGGTTTCCTCGGCCACCGAGTACGTGTCGGTATCGCGACCGTGGTAAGCCGTGATCAGCTCGGCCAGGAATCCGATCGACATCAATTGGCCGCCGAGCAATAGCGCGCCGAGCGAGTACAGCAAGGCCGGCCGCTGGTGCAAAGGAGGCTTGCCCCATTCGGGATGCAGCTGGGTCGCCACCCAGTACAGGCTCAAGTACGTCAGGCCCAATCCGCCCAACAGAAAGCAAAGCAGCCCCAGCGTGCCCAGCAGGTGCTGCGGCCGCTGGCCGAAGCCGGTGAGAAATTTCACGGTCAGCAGGTCGAGAAACCCTTTCACGATCCGCTGCACGCCGTACTTCGAATTTCCAAAGCGGCGCGGGCGATGATTCACCACCAGCTCGCTGACTTTGAAGCCGCGGGCGTTGGCCAATACGGGCACGAAGCGATGTAGTTCGCCGTACAGCCGGACTTCGTGGAAGATCTCGCGGCGATAGGCCTTCATGCCGCAGTTGTGGTCGTGCAAGCGAACGCCGGTCATGGCGCTGACCATCCAATTGAAGACGCGCGATGGCAGCACCTTGTGCCAGGGGTCGTGCCGCACTTGCTTCCAACCGCTGACGACGTCGAACCCGACGTCCATGTGATTGAGAAAGCGCGGAATCTCGCGTGGATCATCCTGCAGATCGGCATCGAGCGTCACGATGCGCTCGCCGCGCGCCGCGTGAAAACCGGCGCTTAGCGCCGCGGCCTTGCCGAAGTTGCGGCGAAAGCGGATGCCGTGTACGCGCGGGTCCTCGCTGGCCAGGCGCGTGATGACTTCCCACGAGCCGTCCGTCGAGCCATCGTCGACGAAGATGATCTCGATATCGAGCTTCTCGGCCATCGCCACTTCGCTGATTTCGCGGTGCAGCGTGGCCAGGCTGTCGACCTCGTTCAATACCGGGATGACGGCCGACAACATGTTTGGCAAGGCTCAATTCGAGTTCAGGCGGGGATATATCAAGGACGCCGCTCGCCGGGCGCAACAACTCGCCGTCGAGGGCTCTTTTTTGGCGTGAGCGCCCGGCGGCTAGCGAGCCTTGGACGCCGCGTCGGGCGGCTGTTTGCCCATTGCGTATAGGATAATCGAAATCCCTACTTCCGACAGTAGCCAAACCAGCCGAGCGACGAGCGCACAGACGAGCGCCGGCCCTTTTCCCACGGCCGGAGCCAGCAATTCCAGCATCACCGCGTCGCGCACGACCAGGCCGGCCGGAATGAACGAGACGAAGCCGGCCACGATCGACAAGGCGGCGGCCGCGATCGACAGCGCGATTTCCGCCGGCGCTGCGTGCGATGCCTCGCCGTCGATCGCGCAGAGCGCGGCCCAAATGCTCAAGCCCACGAGCAACCACCCGCCGCCGATTTGCGCCCACGCCCCCGCGATACCGCGCAGTCCGAGATGATCGAGCCGGTCGACGGCCGCCGGCGCCGCGCGTTCGATGCCGGCCAGCCGCGCCAGCCGCTTGAAGATCCAAGGCACGGTGGGCGCACCGGCCACGATCATCAAGCCGGCCGAAAGAACGGTCCACTGCCAGCGATCGTGTCGCATCACGAGCAAGATGCCACCGGCGACAAAAGCGCCGACCGCCATCGTGGTCAGCGTCTCGTAAAAGATCGTGGCCGTGGAAACAGCGATACCCACGCCGTCGCGTCTTAGGAGCGCCGTGCGCAGCACGATCACCGTGGCCTTGCCGGGCACGTACTTGCCCAGGCTGCCGATATACCAGGCGCGGATCGTGCCTCCCATTGAGGCCGGCTGGCCGAACAAACCGAGCAGCCGGTGCCAGAAGAGCGCCTGGGGGAATAGCCCCGCCAGGTAAGCGGCTCCCGACACAACCAGCCAGCCAGGATTGAGCGAAGCGGCACTCCACGCGTGCTGTTCCAAGTCGGCCAGCGCCGAGCGAATCGTCCGCTGCATGCCCCACAGCACCGCCGCGACCAGCGCGATCTTGGCGGCGGCGATGATGAATTTCTTTACGCGATTTTGATGCATCGGACGAGAAGAATCGCGCCAGGAAGGTGCCGCCCTACGGCATCGTTTACGGTCCTCCGGGGGCAAACATCGAGTTCGTTTTGCCTCGGGCGGTATGCCGCGCGTGCCGCTTTTGTACAATAAGGTTGCTCGATCCGCCAACGTTGGCGCAGGGAGGCCCTCGCATGTCGCGTATCGTCTCGTTCATCGTGCTTCTGACCATTGCCATCCTGGTCGGGGCACTGTCGTTCATGGTCATGTCCAGCTTCCTGCTGCCCATGTTCCTGGCGCTGGTGCTGGCCGTGATCTTTCGCCCCTTGCACAAGTGGTTCATTTCTCGATCGGCCGGGCATGTGCGCGTGGCGGCTGGGATGACGACCTCGGCGATTCTGCTCATTGTCCTGATTCCCACGCTCTTGATTCTCACGCGGGCCGCGGCCGAAGCGTTCAGCCTGGCCACCGAACTCGATCCGGCCGTGGTGCGCGAGCGGCTTAGCCAGTTGCGGCGCGAGTTTCATCTCGAAATGCCGCCGCAGAACGTGCAAGACACGTTGGCGGCGATTGGCTTTTATGTCGACGAAATCGCTGACGGCATCGAACTGCCCAATCAGCCCGTCGACAAGATCCCGGAGCACCTGCATCAACTGGAGGCGCAATTGAACGTTATTCACGCGCAACTCGCCTTGGATGATCCAAAGCGCGTGGACGAGAGCTTCAACCCGGAAGCACGGCAGCATATCGCCGCATCGTGGCAGGCATTTCACGACCAGGAAACCCGCCTGGCCGAGGCCATCAACGACATGCCACTCTTTACGGCCAGGTTTCCCGAGACGATGGCCGCCTATACGACGTTTCGCGAGTCGCTGATGGGCTCCCAAACCGTGGCCTGGCTGCGCCGGCAGGTGAACCCCGACGACGATCAGATCCGCGCTTTTCAGGAACGCATCCGCCAGACCGCCACCCCGCTGGCCGTCGGCACCGGACAGGCCGTCGGCGGATTTTTGGGAAACGTCATCGTCGGGCTGGGCGTGATGATCATCTCGCTGTACTACTTCCTGGCCGACGGCCCGGCGATGATCCGCGCGCTCATGCACCTCTCGCCACTGGACGACCGGTACGAAGAACAACTGCTCAACGAGTTTTCGACGATCAGCCGGGCCGTCGTCCTGGCGACCTTGCTCTCGGCCTTTGCCCAAGGGCTGCTGGCGAGCATCGGTTACTTCTTCGCCGGCTTTCAGAGTGTGTTCCTGCTCACCGTGGTGACCATGCTCCTGGCGATGATCCCCTTCGTGGGCGCCGCGGCGGTGTGGGGTGCCTGCAGTCTGTGGCTGCTTTTCTATGAACAGCGCAGCATGGCGGCGCTGGCGCTGGCGCTGTACGGAGCGCTAGTGGTTTCGATGATCGACAACTTGATCAAACCGATGGTCCTGCACGGCCAGTCGAAGCTGCATCCCCTCCTGGCTTTGCTGAGCATCCTGGGGGGCATGAAGGCGCTGGGACCGATCGGCATTTTCGTGGGGCCGATGGGCATGGCGTTCCTGCAAGCACTGCTCCACATGTTGCACACCGAGATCGTGGCGCTCGACGAGTCCGCACCCCGAGAGACTCCCCAATTGATGCCACCGGTAGCATGAACTGGATCCGGCGCGGGCGGCCAACGGTCCGGTCGCGCCACCGCCCGTTTCCCTGGCAAAACTTGCAACCCGCCTGGCGCGGGCGGGTTGTTCGACCGCTATTTTGTGTAAAACTTACTGATCGGCTCCTGGCGGCGAGTGCCGTCGGGCCGGACGACTCGGCCGATTGCATCGGCGGATTTCGCAACGACCTACGCAAGGGCACGCTCCCATGAATGGCGTATTGGCGCTCGTCGCGGCTGCTACACTCGGGATCGACGTCGGTTGGCAGCCGCTCGACGACGGCGGACTGGAGTACATCATTCAGCTCGAGCCGCAAACGCTCGACAGCCTGCGCGACGGGCAGGATCTTTCCAGCCAGTTGCCGCCGTCGCTGCAGGGCGTGCGCACCTATCGCATCACGGTCGGTAACGGTCCGCTGCCACACGAAGGCGAACCGCCGCCGGCCACCCCCAACCCGGCCGCCGTTGCCAAGGTTCCCGCCACCGGCCCCGTCCCACAGACGACCTACCAGGTTCCACCTCCACCGGCGGCCGAAGTTCCCTCGAACCCCAATTTCGCGCCGAGCGGCGCGACCGCGCCCAACGGGATGACGGGGCCGACGCCCGGGCCTAACGGAACCGGCGGCCGCCGGTACGGCGCGGGCATCACCAATGCGGGGCCGGTCGGCAATAATGCTCCGAATAGCAATGTTCCGAATAGCGGTGCCCAACCGGGGCAATTGAACTTGCCCCCGCCGCCGGCCGACCCCTCGGTTCCGCCGCTGCACACAGAAGCCGATCCCGCCCCAACGACTCCGCCCAGCAATCCTCCTTACGAGCCGCCTGCGGCAACGACCCGGCCCAGCCTGGGAACCGATCCAGGCGGGACCGCGCCGACTTCGCCCGGCTTTATGCAAAGCCCCATGCCGAGCGCACCAGTTGGAGCAGGCAATTCATCTTCGGCGCCCGGCTTTTCCTACCCGGGCGCATCGCCAGCGATGCGCGGGGAGCCGAAAGCCGCGCCGCCGCCGGCGTCCGCGCCCGCCGAATCGGCCGTCGAACGCTTCAAGCAGCGTGAGGCCGAATCGGCTAAAAAAACCGCGGCCGCCGAGGAAGAAAAAGAGACGCCAACCAAAGATCGCGCGAGCGCGAAAGAACCCACGCCGTGGCTGCCGCTGATCGGCACGCTGCTGGCTTTGTTTGCTTCGTT
>DASZWQ010000187.1 GCA_035546535.1 Pirellulales bacterium
CATGAACCGCCGATTGGTGCGCGGCCGACGAGCGGCGCGACGCCTCGCGGGCGACCACGGCCAGCTGCGCGAGCAGCCGCTGCCGGTCGGCCGGGTCGAGTTCGGGCGCGACTCGCAACCGAGCGGCCTCTTGAGAAAGCGCTGCCACGACCCCCTCAGGATCGGTGCCCATCCGCTCGCGCGCGTCGCGGACCGCTGCGCGAACCTCGACGTCGACGCGCTCGCGCATCACGCGGCGAACGCGCTCGACCGAATCGAGCATATCGCCATCGGTGGCGGTGCGCGGAGGGTCGGCCGCCCGGGCCGGCAGTGAAACAAGCTGAACCGCGAACAAGATCGCGGCCGCGCCGAGAATGCGGCTAGCTGGGTGCGACATGCCTGCGCCCTTCATGCGCGACCTCTCTTTCCCTCGATCGAAGCGGCTGGCCGAGTGGTCCTCTGCGGGGATTGGCCGCTTCGAGACATCACCTCACCATACCACACTACGCACACCCGGGGGGACTGGGCGGCCGGTTAACGAAGTTTTCAGGCGGCCCGCCGCCAGCGAACGGCGGCGGCATCCGGTCGTTCTTCGACCTGCCCAGGATGTGGCAACGGGACCTGGCGGCCGGTACTGGCCAGGCCAAACGGCAGGTTGATGATTTCCGCAGGAAGCTCCCCTTCTTGCACGGCACGGCATGGCCCCAGGGTGAGCACAAGCAGCATGATCAGCAATGCGGCAACCGTGTGGGGCTGGTAGCAACTTAGCATGTCGCACAGCGTGACGCCGATCAGGTCGCGATGGACCAACAGGGCAAGCCCCGTCGCCATGCCGGCCACGATTACTTGCCATCGCATGACCGTCCGCGCGGCGGCCGCCTGGGCAAAAAGCAGCGCCGCGGGAATGGCGAGCACCAAATGCTGCAGCCAGCAGAGAGGCGACATGATCGCGATCAGTATGCACACGGCCGACCACTCGCCGGCGAGCGAAATGCCGCCGTCCGACAGATCGCACCGCTGGCGGAAGCGCCAGGCGAGCGCGATTGCCATACAGGCCAGGACCGCGCGAACGAAATTCTTGGCCTGCGGCGGTTCGAGACGCGCCAGGCAAACGAAGGCATCGCTCTTTACATAAAGCGGATGGTCGGCGGGATACTTTTGCACCAGCCGAGCGAGCATCAAAGGAAACGATTGGTTGCGCAGCACCGGTTTTTCCACGCCGTTTTCCGACGGGTCCTCAAGCGACAGCGTATAGCCGACGAACGACAGCCACTGCCGATGCAGCGTGACATCCTTTTGCCAGCCGAGATACACGGCCGGTAGCGCGCAAAAACACGCGCTAGCCGCGGCCATCCAGCCGGCGGCGCGCCATTGCCGCTTCCACAACAGATAGGGCAGGAAAATCACGGGCGTCACTTTATAAACGGCCGCCAGACCCAATGACCACCCACACAGTGCCGGGCGACCGCGAAGGAGAGCCCACAGTCCGACGCTGAGCATGCACAGCAGAAACAATTGCAGTCCGCACTCCGGCAGATCGCGAACGATGTAGCAGCCCATGACAGCCACGGCGATGCCGGCCGGTAGCCCCCAACGCCGCCCGGGCGCGGCGCCGATCGTCGACCAGAAGCGCACGCACCAGGCCAGGCCCGCGCACGTCGCGACCAGCCACAGAGCCCGATCCACGCGATACGGCAGCCAGGCCGTGACGGCGTCGATCATGGCCCGGGCCGGCGGATAGTGAAAAGCGAACGTTTCGTAGACGCGGTCGTTGAGAAAGTCGAGTCCCAGGTTGCGATGCCAGAGGAAATCGTTGTCGTAACGAAAGACGCAACGATAGAACTCCAGCCCGGCAAAGATCGCGGCCGCGCAGGCGGCGATCATAAACATCAGCCGGCGCCGTGGCGCAACGGCGGGCGCAGCAAGAGCGCACATGCGAGGGCCCCCCCTCCAGCGAATCGAAACGAGACGCGTGGTTGACGCGGCGCTATGTTCCAACGTGCTCCGTGCTAGCAATCGCAGAACTTACGCGACTGTCAGAGCCGCTTGAGTTGCATCGGCGGGGCAGTCGCGTGCGCTTGAAAGCAAACGTCGATGGCACGCGGAACAGGACCGATTTCGTCAGGCAGCATTGCTGGCAGAGAGGGCGGCTTACTTCGAACGCTGATCGGCGCGCCGCAGGGCTGACGGAAAACCAGGAGTGGCGATGCGCACGCCGGTGTCTTCCAGAGCGTCGTCTTTCACGGCATAAATCGCCAGTTGCTGGGCCGCGTGTTCCTGCACCACCAGGTATTTGCCGTCGGGCGTGAAGCACACCCCTTCGGGAATGCGACCAATGCGCAGCTCTTGCACACGCGCGAGCGACTTCCCGTCGCGCTTGAATAGCCTCAGGCGCGCATATTCCTGGCGCTGCGGATCGTCGGCCGGCACGTTCGAACCTTCCATCAACACCGCGGCGACCAGCCGCCCGTCGGGGCTGATATCGAACGACTCGGGCCCGGTGCCGACCACGATGTGATCGATCGTGTGAATGGGATTCGCCGTGAGATCGACGAGCGAAAGCAAATCGGCGTCGGGGCCGTTGAGATTGCCAGCGCCGGCCACGAGGCCCACCGCGCCGTCGGGCGTGATCTGCACGTGATAGGGTTGGCCGTAGAGAGGAATCTTCCGCTCGGCTACCGTCACGCGCTTCTCGGCGATATGCAGCACGCGCGCGGCTCCGGCCTTGTTCAGGCTGACGAGCGCCAAGTCGCCGGCCGGGTCGAAGGCGACGTCCGATGGTTCACTGGCCGCATCGCCGACCGCAATGGTGTCGATCACGGCGACGGAGTTGCCACGAATATCCAGGACCGAAACCGTGCCGTCGGCGCGATTCGCCACCAGTGCCAAATTGCCCGCACGATTGATCGCCAGGCCCGACGGTTGCCGGCCGACTTTCACGCGCGACAGAATATGGCCGGCATCGCCGCGCAAATCGACGACTTGCACCACGTCGTCGGGAAGCGGCTTTTTCCGGTCATCGGTGTAGCGTCGCACCGAGTTTGCGACCAGGGCCAAGCGCTCGTCCGGCGTGATGGCAAGGTTCGTGGGCGGACCGACCACGCTATTGGCGATGCCCGCGATGTTCTGCGTCCGCGGCGGGAATGTCCGGAAATCGAGGATCGTCAAGCTGTCGGGTTTTGGGTCTTCGACGACGCGGCCGACGCCGCTCGACAGGTCGTATTTACCTTCATTGGCCGAAACCAGGATCTGGGCGTTAAGGCCGCGCTGCGCGAACGAAGTGAGTGCGAGCGCCAGAGCGCCGGCCAGCACGAGGCGGGAGCCGGGCAAGGGGCGGGTTCTTTGCATCGAAAATCCTTGATGGAATGCGCGTAGCGGCACATCCGCGACAGGCACAGCCTGCCCTGAAGAATCGCGAAAATCAACAAGCTTCGCCTGGAATTTCGCCAGACATTCGAGATGTCGGATGGCACGTCTCGTGCTAATCGGATCCGTCAGGGACTCGTGGTCACCGTGACGTTGTTCGACGTGTCGTGAATCGTGGTTGTAGCCAAGGAAGGATCAACGATCGTGGCCCGCCACGACTTCAATTGACTCGAAACCTTGTCGTAGGAATAGTCATCGAAGTAAAGGGTTATATCGTCGGTCCCAGTTCCTCCCGAGGCATAACCATAGGCGGCGCCGGTGCTCCCTTCTTCGATCTCCTCGTTGAGGTTCACGGTATCGTTGCCGTCGTTGCCAAAGACTCCGATGCTGACTGAGCCGAAGACGAGGCCCGAGAAGGCGGCAAACACACGATCGTTTCCCGTGCCGCCGTTGAGCGACGCAACGATCGATGAGGTCGCGTCCACGTCGGTACCGGCCCCGAAGGTCAAGCTGTCGTCGCCGGCTTCGCCGTTCAGGAATACGGTGACGTGGCTGTTGGTTACCGTGCCCAGATTCACCGTGAGGTGATCATCGTAGGGGCTGCCGGTCACGCACACGACCAGGTTCGAGTTAGTGACTCCCGCGCTAAAGTCGAGCGTAGCGCGATCTTGGCCACCGGTGCCAAGATCGAAGTAAATCGACTCGCTGCTGGTCAGCGGATTTTGCAACTTGTAATTGACGTTGTCTGCGCCGACCCCTCCTTCGAAGCGAATACTGCGGATGCCGTTAACGAAAGTGATCACCTTGCCCGACGCGTCGGCGACCAAAACTTCCTGATTGCCGAAATCAAGGATGTTAACGGTGTCGGCGCTGTTGTCGCCAAGGATTTGCAGTTGAAAGCCGTCGGCCGCATGCCCTGGATTCAGGGGGATAGCCACGGCACTGACGCTGGGGGTATATCGATTCTCCAGGTGCTCGACTCGAAGTGTTAAACGCCGCCTCTTTCCCTGTTTCGGGAAACTCCAAAACCGCATTGGTTACTCCCTAAACCTCGGCCCCTGCCGCGAGGACGCTGGCCCGTCCGTATTCGGATTGTAGGGGCCAGCGAAGATGGTGGGAATGGCGATGAGTTTGCCGATCGACGGGCATTTTAACGGCCATGCCACCGTGGAAGCCGTTTCAAGTCGCGACCACTTGCCCGAGGCGACAGCACTTTTGCCGTCATTTGGGCTAGAAACCCGGAAACACTCCCTCCCTGAATGGCGTGACCAAAAAGTGTCCGCGCCTTGGGCGGGCTGCGGCCGAGCGCTAACGCCTGGTCCCCTGACGGATTTGGGCCACGGCGTCGGCGGCGGCCTGCTGCAGCAGGAAGAAATCCGCGCCCACGGCAAACCAGGCAACCCCTTTGGCATGCCACTGGCAATAGATTTCCGGTCGATCGCCCAGCGCCATGCCGATCGGCATACCGGCCTTTTTCGCACGCGCGATCACGGTATCGATCGCGGCCAGCACGTCAGGATGTCGCGGCTCGGCTCGATGACCGAGCGAAGCGGCCAGGTCTTGCGAGCCGATCACAAGGGTCGTGACTCCCTCGACGGCCAGAATCTCGTCGATGTTTTGCACCGCTTCGATGTGCTCGATCTGCGGAATGACGACGATCGACTCGTTGGCCTGACGACAATAGTCAGGCCCGCCCGCCGTGCCATAACGGCCCGGACGGCGCGGACCATACCCGCGAATCCCCTCGGGTGGATACCGACATGCGGCGACGGCGCGGCGCGCTTCGTCGGCCGTGCGCACAAAGGGGACGATGATGCCGGCCGCCCCGGCATCGAGGATCGGCTTGATCAACACCGGATCGTTCCAGGCCACACGCACCAAAGGCGTGGTCTCGCTACCGCGCGTGGCCATGATGTGACCCTGCACGGCCGCCACCGATAGCGGTCCATGTTCGGCGTCGATCCATACGAAGTCGAGCACCGTCGTCAGCGCTTCGGTGACGGTGGGATCGGTGAAGGTAATGCACGTTCCCAGGCAGGGCTGGGGATTCTTGATCTTGCGGCGGAAATGAACGGCGTTTTCCATGAAATGAATCGGTCGTTGAGTGAGGAGAAGCTGTGAATCACCACTGTTGGACGAGCCAACTGCGGCACACCATCAAGGTTTTGTGCGAGTGTCTCGGTCGAGTTCGGCGATTGCCCGAGGCACTTAAAATAAGGCAATCGCGCGTCCTGGCCCTCCGTGGCAGCCCTGAATTTTGATCGGCGCGAAAATAAAGTAAGCGCCGGCCGGCAGCTTGCCAACCGCGGTCAAGAACTCGACGCCCACCATGTTTTTCGTCCCCAGCATCCAATAGGTCGCCAGCGCCCGCTGCGGATCGACGCCCCCCAGCGATGGGCCATCGGTCGCTACGCAGCGAATTCCCTTACCGGCCAGGTAGGCAATCGCCTCGGGCCCGGGAGCGGGCCAGCCTTCGCGCTTGCCATTCAGCGGATCGGCGATGCACGCGTTCCCCTCGGGCAGCGTCTTGAACGTGGCATCGGTGTAGCCGCTGTGAAAGATCACGATCGAGCCGGCCGCAATCGGGCCGTGCTCTTTTTCGTCCTGCTCGATATCCTCCACGCGGATCTCGGGAGATTGCGGCCACGATTTCGAATCGGTCGTGCCGACGCGGCTTTTCACGTCGATCACGCGCGCCGGCCCGCAAGTCCAGTCGAGTGGCACCTGCTCGGTGGTCATGGTGCTCGTGCCGCGCGGACCGTAGCGCTTTTCGTACTCGGCCAGCCACGAACGGGTCTGGTCGTCGTATTGGGTGTTATCGAAGCCGGGCGCGGGCAGCGCATAGCTGGGCGGCACCAGGTGAGTGCCGGCATGTGAATCGCAAACGTGCGATTGGTGATAGATGCCCAGGTTCGGCGCGAACATGAGCGGCACCTTCAAATACGGCTGGCGGTGCCGGCCTACGCCTGAGCCTGGCCAGGTCACGGGATGCTCGTTCGACAACACGACCGACAAGTCAACGGCCTGCTTTTTGCGCGCCGATTCGATCAAGCGTCGCGCGAGCGGATCGCCCACGATGGCGATGGCGCGCGCCTCGGCATAGGGACCATCAGCATGCTTCGGCGACAGCAAACAGTAAAACGCGCCGGTCACGGGCAATTGATCGAAGCCCGTCCCGGATTCGGTCCAGATCATGCCGTACTTCAAGCCGGCCAGGTGCGTCGGCTCGGCCAGGTCGGGAATCGGGCCCATGCTGGCGCTATCCGTGGCCAGCGCCATGACTTTACGGCTGGCCAGGTATTCCATGCAGTCGGGATCGGGGTCAGGCCAGGCGGGCGTGCGCCCTTCGACGGGGTCGGCGAGGTAGCGCCGCCCTGCGGGAAGCGGCTTGTAGAACTTGTCGCTGTAGCCGCTGCGAAACAGCACGACATCGCCAAACTGCAGCGGACGATGTTCGCGCTCCCAGGCGACGATGCGATCGCGCTTCACCAGCGCGCTACGCCCGTTGGGCGCCGCTTCGAGCAAGTCGGTGCAATCAATGACGCACGCCTCGCCGCCGAACTGCCAGGCGGGCACCTTGTCGGTGAACACACGGCCGTACGGCCCGGCGTTGGGCAGCTTCGTATCGGGATGCGGAATCGAATGCGGCGGAACGTCGAATTGCGTGCCGGTGTTGCCATCGATGGCCAGGATATCGCTGTTGTAGGCGCTGAGCGGGCCAATGCGCAGATACTCGTTCATGTGAAATGGAGCAAAGCCCGCGGCCGGCCAGTTGGCCGCGTATTCGGGCGCCACCAGGAGCGACAGGTCGACGACGCGCGGCGCATCGGCAGGCGCGGCCGGCGCCGTGCCGGCGTAGGTCATTGCCAGCGCAGCGGCGAAAGACGTTATTAACCATTGATGAACTGGTCTTCGTGGCCGCTCGGCGTGAAGGGTGCGATGGTTCAAGGATGTACTCCTGGAGCGCTGGGAGGGTGCGATAGCGGTCAATCGTAACCGCCGCAACGCGCCTCGCAACCATTTACAGAAGCTCGCGCACGACGCTACCCGTACTGAGCGCGAAGGGACGGCCCAGATGGTCGCGGATCTCGGCGTGGGGATCGATGCCCAGGCAATGGAACATCGTGGCATGAATATCCACAGGATCGATGGGGTGCGAGCTGGGAAAGGCCGCAATCTTGTCTGAGTTGCCGATCGCCTGTCCGCCGCGCACCCCGCCGCCGGCCAAGAGGACCGATTGGCACGAGCCCCAATGATCGCGCCCGGCCGCGGCGTTGATCTTGGGCGTGCGGCCGAACTCGCCCATGACCACGACCAGCGTTTCGTCGAGCGTACCGCGCGCAGCCAGATCATCGACGAGCGCCGACAATCCTTGGTCGAGCATCGGCAGTAGCTCATTCTGCAAACCTTCGAAATTCTTCGAGTGCGTGTCCCAGCCGTCGCAGACCGTCATTTCGTTGAAATGGATGGTGGTCATCGGCACGCCCGCCTCCGAGAGTCGCCGCGCGAGCAGCATGGCCCGGCCAAAGCGGTGATTGCCGTACGCTTCGCGCAATTGCGCGGGCTCGCCGTCGAGCGAGAAGGCGCTAGCTGCGTTCCCTTGCGCGCCGGAAAGAACCACGGCTTGATCGCGCAGCTCGAGATAGCCTTCGGCGCCGGTCACAACGGGGCGGCGCGATTCGACAAGCGACAACAGTCGAGCGCGGCGATCCAGTCGCTCGGCGGCCACGTCCTCGGGCCGGTGCAACGCGGGCACGGCATCCGCGGCGCCCGGATCACCATCGACGCACAAGGGATCGAATAGCGGTCCCAGGAAGCCCGCGCCGCCGCCGCGCAGCGCCGGTCGGGCGCGTTTGAATTCGCCCGACGTGCTGCTGCGCACCGCCAGTTGCGGAATGGCGACGTAACCGGGCAATTGCGCTTGCCGATCGCGCGGTCCGCGCTCCGCGCGCTGCGCCGCGACGATCGCGGCCAGGTGCGGGAAGTCGCTGCGCTGCGGCGGCCGCACGTCGTTATCCATCTCAGGCCGCTCGACTTCACGCCCGGTGAGCGTGTAGTAGATCATCGGCGTGTGATTGTGGTTGTGATGGCTCACCGAGCGCAGAAGCGCAAAATTCTTCGACCGCTGAGCCAGCCGGGGCATGTGCTCGCAGATCGACAAGCCGGGCGTTGCCGTGGCAATGGGTTCAAATGGCCCGCGGATTTCGGCCGGCGCCGCGGGCTTGAGATCCCACATGTCGATGTGCGACGGCCCGCCCAGCAGATAGACGAGGATGCACGAACGAGCGCGACCGAGCTGCGCAGGCGCTTGGCTACCGCGCACGAATTGCGGCGCCGCGCCGCTGGCGAGCGCCAGCCCACCGCCGATGCGCAAGAAGCTACGGCGGTTGATCGGCCCATCGATGCGCGGCGAAAGTCGTGGCATAAGGCGTCTGTTTCTTCTCGGCAATCATGGCAAAGGGTTTGGCACGGCCGTCGGTTTTACGCCGTCGGTCGCCACTTCTTTTGACTGCACCGTCGCATCCGCTTTCTCTTTCGCAGCGTCCATCGCACGCTGTTCTGAGTCAGTAATGATTAGAAACGAACCGACGAGAAACACAACCGTGACCAATGTTTGGCCGGCAAGCCACGCCAGACGCGGGCTGCGCGGGCCACCACCGCATTTCGCGTACAAAGGCCCCTGCAACGGAAAGTTACTAAGTTCGAGTTTCGCAGTTTAGGCCGCCAGAGCGGCCGTGTTTTCCAGGAGGTCGAGGACTTTTCGGCTACCTTGGCCGCCGAGTCCCCATGAGGAAACTTGTTCGCGGAGGCTGCATCGTCGCAAGGTGCCCAGCAT
>DASZWQ010000188.1 GCA_035546535.1 Pirellulales bacterium
TCCCGGACGACGCCGCGCACCTGGGCCGCTCCATCCGATCATCGATCACGAATCAGCAGCATGACGCCTACTTGAAACATTCCTTCTTCCGCTACACACACCTGATCGCTTGATGGACCATTATCTAGATAGGACTCAATAATGGCTGGAATTATCCCCCCGTTTTAATGGCTGTCAAAGTTTATTTTCTGCTTTTGCGCGAACTCGTAGGAAATACCCAGCCGCGATCGACTCGTACCAAGAACGCGCCGATGTTACAGGGCAGGTCGAGTCGGTCGGGGATTGACCCGTGGCGAGTAAAGAATGGCGCTGCGAGACGGTCCGTTGTGGCTCGTCACTGCGCCTGCGCGAGAGACACGCTCGCTGCTTTCGCATCTGCACCGGCACGCCAGTCCGTTACGTGCAACTCCACGGTGCGACGGCCGCGGAATTCGTTGATCACCGGGCGAAAGGCCACCGACAACGGGCCGGGGCAACTGGCGATTCTTTCGGCCCATTCTCCGCCGCCAAATGCCACGCCGCGGAGCGTCGTCTTGTGCTGCGCCAGCTTGAGCGACAGGTGGCGCTCGCCTCCCCCCATGCGCTTCGGCGGTTCGGCCAGCGTGACATTCGTCGCGCACAGAATCGGCCGTGGGTTCGAATGGCCAAAGGGCGAGAGCCGTTCGATCTGTTCGACGGCCACGAGCGTCAGCTCGGATAAGAATACCTCGGCGTCGATCGAGATTTCGGCCTGTCGTTGCTCGGCGGTAATCGTTTCGGCCGCATGCTCGCAGAACTCGGCGCGAAAGGCTTCCAGGTTCCGCTCCTCGATCTTCAATCCGGCCGCGGCCGCATGTCCGCCATGCGTCAGCAAGTGCGTCGAGCAGGCCGTGAGCGCCTGGCAAATGTCGAAGCCAGGGATACTACGCGCCGATCCCGTGCCAGGCTTCTGCCCCATTTCATCGAAGGCAACCATCACGACGGGCCGATGATGCCGATCGACCAGGCGGCCCGCCACGATGCCGATCACGCCGGGGTGCCAGCCGCGCTCGGCCAGCACGAGCGCCGCATCTTGTCCGGCGTCGAACTGGGCCTGCGCCTGCGCACCGGCGGCAAGCAGAATGCTGCGTTCCAGACTTTGGCGGCTGCCGTTGAGTTGATCGATGTACTCGGCCAGCATGTCGGCGCGCTCCGTCGATTGCGTCATCAACAGCTCGACCGCCAATTGTGCTTGCCCCAATCGCCCGGCGGCGTTCAAACGCGGTGCCAAAGCGAAGGCGATATCTTCCGCGTCGAGTCGAGGCTTCTTATCGAGCTCGGCGCGGCGCATGAGAGCCATCACGCCCAGCATCGGCCGTTCGCGCAACGCGATCAGCCCGTGCTGCACTAGTACGCGGTTTTCATCCACCAGTGGCACGACGTCGGCTACGGTGCCTAACGCCGCCAGGCCCAGCGCCGAAAGCAAGAACGTGCGCATCCGCTCGCTGACTTTCTGGCCGCCAGCGGCTTGCTTCGCCACGAGCCAGGCGAGTTTGAAAGCCACGCCGGCGCCACACAGTCCATGAAAAGGATAGGCTTGCCCTGAAAGCTGCGGGTGGACGATCGCCGTGGCATCGGGTAGTGTGGCGCCCGGTTGATGATGATCGGTAATCACCAGGTCGAGGCCCAATTCGCGGGCTGCCTGCGCTTCGGCGACACTGCCGATGCCGCAATCGACCGTGATGACGAGCTTGGCGCCTTGCTTGGCGAGCGTCGCTAGCGTCTCGCGATTCAGACCGTAACCCTCTTCCAGCCGATGCGGCACGTAATAGCCGACATTCGCCCCCAGGTGTGTCAGGCATTGCCACAGCAGGCTGGTGGCGGTCATGCCGTCGACGTCGTAATCGCCATAGACGATGATCCGCTGCCCGGCCGTAATCGCGCGCAAAATATGCTCCGCGGCGGCCGTGGCGCCGGGTAGCAGCTCGGGGTCGCGCAGCGTCGTCAGGCGCGGCTCGAGAAAATCCCGGGCTGACTGCGGGTCACTTAGCCCGCGGGCTACTAGCAAACGTGCCACCACCGGGGGCAACCGCGCGGCGCGCTCCAGCGCGCGAATCCGGTCGGCATCGTGCGAATGAATGCGCCACAGCTTCGACATATCTTCCTGACAAGTCCGCAAGCCAGCCGCGAGAGCGGCGGTTTTCCTACGTGCGCCGTGACTGGAACCTAATGCGGCGGGTGTCTCGTCCGCCAAGCGATTCGTATGCAGAAAACTACTGTCGCGACTGGTCGGCCCCGTGTGCCCCGCGGGGCCAACCTTATGGGCGTTAGGCTGGCACGCGGTGGATTACGATCCTGTTAGCGAGGATTTCCTTGCCTCAAGAACTAGCCTTGTGCATACCCCGAACTTGTTTTCGGGGGCAAGTGAGCGTCTGGTGCTGTGGAAGGCACGCTAGACGCGAGCTTGCCGGTGTGCGAGAGCCTGGTTCCCTCGCAGGACGACCATCCTTGTCGGCCTAACGCTTTTTCTTTTCGGCGTGCAACGTGTGCTTGCGCAGGCGTGGCGAGTACTTCATCAGTTTCAGCTTCTCGCCCCCCGTCTTGCGACGGATCGTATAGTTCAGGTCGCCGGTTTCCTCGCAGGCGAGGAACACGACTTCGACCTTTTTCTTGCTTTTCCCCATCGGAACACGCTTCTCCCGAAAATCCGCACCGTATTAGTATTAAGGTCTTATCAGGGGTTTGATTGTACCCGGTGAAGGCCGCTTCCCGCCAGCCCCGGGAGTTATGGTCTCGGGAGTTAGCCGCTACAACCCGACTTTCCTTGCATATGCCCCTCGATCGTGTACGGTAAATAGGTGAGAGGTTGCGCCCGAATTCGGGGGGACGGCAGCCTCCTTTCGACCTGGCCCAGACGGTTCTCGCTCTGCCTACTGCAGCGGCGACGAGCGAATCTTCCGGCACGCGTGGGCAGGGGAGTGAGAGATCACGCATGGTCGACAAGCCATTGCCGAACGAGAACGCAGGCGCGGCGGTCCCAGCGCCCGATGCCGCCGCGACGGCCGTGGCCGACGCTACTAAATCCACCCCGACCGCGACTGCTGCGCCAGCTAACGGCAAGACCGCGGTCACTTCATCGCCTGGCACCGCTGCCTCGGCCAAGGCGTCAAGTCCCCAGGCCCCGAGCGCGGATAGCAAAGCGGCGGATAGCAAAGAATCGAAAGAGGGCGACAAGAAGGCCGCGGTCGACGACCCTGGCTTGGACGATCGCGTCGGCCGGCTCGACTGGATGACCGTCGTCCCCAGTTGGCTGGTCAGCTTGATCTTTCATATGACGCTGTTGTTCTTGCTGGCGCTCATGGTCGAGCCGGCAAAGATCGTCAAACACGTCGCGGATCTCGTTGCCACCGACGCCGAAGTCGGGCAGAACCTCGATCAAATCGTCACCGTGGACGCTCCGCCGGGCGCGACCGAGCTTGGGCAGACCGAAGGTTTGGCCGACGCCATTTCTTTTTCGCCCGACGCCGACGGCACGGATATCAGCACGCTCAATGATCTTCCCGCGGCGCCCGGTGGCCCCGGCGACATGAGCGATATCGGGCTGGCCGGCGCGCAAGTGCTCGATCTCGGCAAGGCGCTCGGCGCCAGCGGTGGTGGCGGGGCCGGTGGCATGACAGGCGGTCAGGGGCTCGAAGGGCGCGGCGACGGCGCGCGCAAGGCCTTGGCTATGGAACGCGGCGGCACGGAAGCGAGCGAGAACGCCGTCGGCATGGCGCTCAATTGGATCGCCATCCATCAGAATCCCGACGGCAGTTGGAGTTTCAACCACCGCACGGGGCCTTGCCAGGGGCGGTGCGGTAATGCCGGCAGGCTCGAACACGGCGATATCGCGGCCACGGCCATCGCGCTATTGCCCTTTCTCGGCGCCGGCCAGACTCATCTGCAAGGCAACTACAAGAAGAACGTGCAAGCCGGGCTTTACTACCTGGTCAGCCGCATGAAAGTCGGGCCCGACGGCGGCGATCTTTCCTACGACCAGGGCGTGATGTACGGCCACGGGCTTGCGTCGATCGCGCTGTGCGAAGCCTATGGCATGACCAAGGACACCGGCCTGGCCGAGGCCGCGCAGCAAGCCGTCAACTTCATCGTCTACGCCCAGGATCCCGTCGGCGGCGGCTGGCGCTACGCGCCCAAGCAGCCGGGCGACACGTCCGTGCTCGGTTGGCAGTTGATGGCGCTCAAAAGCGCTCACATGGCCTACTTGAATGTTCCGCCCAAGACGATCAAAGGGGCGGTCAACTTCTTGAACTCGGTACAAGGCGAAAGCGGTGCCACGTACGGTTACGTCAATCCCGGCAAGGGACCGGCTACCACGGCCATTGGTCTATTGTGCCGCATGTATCTCGGCTGGAAGCACGACGAACCGGCGCTGGAACGCGGCGTCGAAATGCTCTCGGCACACGGTCCCTCGCCCAACAACATGTACTTCAATTACTACGCCACGCAGGTCATGCACCACTACGAGGGCGAGCAGTGGACCAAATGGAACAACAAGATGCGCGACTTCCTGGTCAACGCACAATCGCGCCAGGGACATGAACGCGGCAGTTGGTTCCTGGGGGGCGATCATAGCTCGGAACAAGGCGGGCGGCTCTATACCACGGCCATGTGCGCCATGACCCTCGAGGTCTACTACCGCCACTTGCCGATCTATCGCAAGGACAGCACCGCGGCCGATTTCGACGAGTAGCCGCACGCCGTCAAGCTTTCTTAGAAGTCGTGGCCACAGATTCCCGAGAAGAATTCGATTGACAACCGCAATGCTCCCTTGCTATGTTACGCATAGTATGTAAGACACAGGCAGCACAAGCAGCACAGTCAAAAGACGACAAGCCAAGAGGCACGGGCCATGCGAATCGAACGCGAGCTGATGCGCGGGGCCGGACCCGTCGCGGTCCTCAAGCTCCTCGAAGGGGGCGCCAAGTACGGCTACGAGCTGATCGAAACGCTGGCCCGATCATCCGACGGCGTGCTCGACATGGGGCAGGCGACTCTCTATCCGCTCCTCTACAACCTGGAATCGCAAGGGCTGGTCAAGGCCGAGTGGCGCGAGTCGTCGTCGGCACGCCCGCGGAAATACTACGCCCTCACGACCAAGGGCAGGAAGCGCCTGGCCCACGACGTCGAGCAATGGCAAGCCGTGGCTCGGGCGATGCAAGGGCTGGGCGTGCTGCGCCCCGGACTGGGCGGCGCGGCGGGTTAATGGTTTGTCTCATGTCCTAAGAGCTTCGGGTGCCATGGCCACGCTTGCCGTGGCCATGCCGGCATGGCGGAGAATCCATCGACTTTAACAAGCAGCATGCTCACGCCAGCGTGAGCATGGCACACCTGTTTTCATCAGCGCGACATGTACGATCCCACGCCGCCGACAACCTGGTTCGGCCGGGCCCGCTATACGCCGGCACGCGATGCGCTGCGCGGCGAGCTGTCGGCGCGGCTCGACCCGCGCACCTTGATCGCCGCTGCCACGCTACCCGAACCACTGCCGGCGCTTGTGTACACCATCGTCCGGCGTACCCGGCTGTGGCGGCGCGAAAAGCTGGATGTCACGCGCGAGCTGCTGTCGCATTTCGCCGAGGGTCTGGACGCCGGCCGCACGGCCGAGCAACTGGCCACGGACTTCGGCCCTGCGGACCAGGCCGCCCGGTTGATCCGCCGCGGCAAGATCCGCAATCGGCCGTTGCCGTGGCACGCGGCCCGCTTCACGCTGCGAGCACTCGTCGGCGCGACGGCCGCCTTTGTTGTTGTTTACTCGCTCATGATGGCCCGCTTCTATTTCAGCGTGCCGGCGATCAACCGCAACTACTGGATCGAGACGAACGAAGCACGCGCGGCCGTGCCGGGGGACGCCGCGTGGCCGCTGTATCGCGAGGCGCTTACCAAACTCGGCCCTTATTCGGACAAAGATCTCAATTCTCGCGTCAAATTCAATTGGATCGACGAAGGCCCGACCGGCAAGCATTGGCACGATCTCGTGGCGATCGTCGAGCGCCGCCAGGACGCGATCCACCTTGTGCGCGAAGGCGCACAAAAGCCGCGACTGGGATATTTGTTCGGCAATGCGGCGGACAACCAGTATTTCCGCGAACAGGGCGCCGATTGGCTGGTGCGCGGGACGTCGCAGACCGTCGACGAAAACGTGCCGCTTATCAGCGGAAATCTCATCGGACCGCAGGAAATGCGCGAGCTCGGCCGACTGCTGGCCGCCGACGCAGCGGTCGCGGCTCATGCGAATGACGGTACCAGGGTCGTCGAAGATTTCACGGCGCTACTGGCGATGAGCGAGCAGATGTGGCAGCCGCGCAGTTTCCTGGTCGAGCAGATGGTCGCGCTGGCGATTTTCGGCCAGACCTTAGTTCGAGTTTCGCAGTTTAGGCCGCCAGAGCGGCCGTGTTTTCCAGGAGGTCGAGGACTTTTCGGCTACCTTGGCCGCCGAGTCCCCATGAGGAAACTTGTTCGCGGAGGCTGCATCGTCGCAAGGTGCCCAGCAT
>DASZWQ010000189.1 GCA_035546535.1 Pirellulales bacterium
GATCGTGCCCGAGCGCGACCTGCGCCGTGTGTACCACCTGCAATTGAAGGATATGTCGAGCGCCGACGGGGCGAAGCTGTTGCACCCCGACGCGTACTACACGCTCAACGAGCTACCGTAGCCGCGCGTTACTTGCCGCGAGGCCGGCTTAGCGCCACCAGCCCGAGCGCTCCCAGAAGACACAGCACGATGCTCGATGGCTCGGGCACACGCGTATACAGCGCAAACGCCAGATCCTTCGAGAACGAATCGATCCCCGGCAACTGCCCAGCAACACCCGGCGGCCCATCATAAGGCAGGATATAGTTCTGTGGGGTGCCGATGGCTTGATCGATGAGCGACGGACTTATCGGCCCGGCGACCGGCGGCGTCGCAAGACCGTTGATGCCGATCGTGCCGGCCACGGCGTCGTCTTGAAAATGGTTGACCGTTAGGCCCGGCGGAACGACTCCCGCCACGTGCTCGCCCGGCACCACGGCCGGTGCTGTCGAAGCGAGCACGTTCGGCACGGTCCAATCGCGATCATGCCAGCCCCAGGCAATTTGCCCATCCGTCGCGGGATTGACGATCGCCACGATTTTCAGCCAATACACCGTATCCGCTTTTTCGGCGAACGGCACCTGCAACTCGGCGTTGTATTGATACAACGTGCCTCCATCGGGACTGCCGGGGTTGGGAAGTGGCGTCTCGGTGAAGGTGCCCGATCCCGGCGCAAGCTGCCCGAGCGTAACGATCTGCGCCGAAAGTATGTTGCCCGGGTGGCTCGGTTCGCCGTTTGGGCCGGCAGGTACGTCCGACTCAAAGGCGACCAGGAAATCCTTCACGCCCGTGCCCGCAAAGCCTTGCAGATACGATCCCCACCATTGCACATGCACGACGGGTGTATTGAATTTGTCGGCGAAGTCGTCCGCCATGTACTGGCCCGTGTAACCGGGAGCAACCGCCGTGGGATAGACAGTGCTGATCTCGTCGTGCCCTGGATACGGATTGGTGGGCGATACCATGAGTGGCGAGTTTAGAAACTTGAGCGTCTCGCCTGGTAGTGGGTCGGCGAATGCGGTGACAACTTGCAGTGCGACAAGAACGATCAGTCCCAACGTGATGACGAGTGTCCGGCGCTGCATGATTGGTACCCCTTGTGTGAAATGGCCCTTAGTAAGCGCAAATCCTCAATGCACGACTGAAAGAAGCCGCCGAGGCGCGCAGCAGCGCTTC
The DNA here is from genome assembly GCA_035546535.1 of Pirellulales bacterium. Taxonomy (NCBI): domain Bacteria; kingdom Pseudomonadati; phylum Planctomycetota; class Planctomycetia; order Pirellulales; species Pirellulales bacterium. The sequence goes on from DASZWQ010000189.1 coordinate 1,216, forward strand.
GATCCAACGAGTCTGAGAAACCAAGGGCAGCTCGAAGACAGACCGGAGGAGCGCCTGGATTCAGGAAAGATCCGCGTCTGCGACGCGCGACAGGGCTTTGGGAATGCCTGCTTGCATTAGCGCACCTCCCCGATTGAGCGCTCGCGGCGCGTGGCGATTCGAGATGCCTGCCCTGACGCCGCTTGCGCACGTAGACCGTGGACTGGCCGCCCTTTGGGCACGGCAAAGTCATGCGATCACGCTGGAACAATCGATGCGGAAGATCTACCCCGTACCTGGAATTGCAGTCCAGGTCTTCAAAGCATTACTCCTTCGCAGGAACTACTGCTTCGATGGACTACTGCAAGCTCTTCCCTGCACGATCCTAACTTGCGAGGTTCCGTGGCAGCTTGATGAAGATACAGCCCCCACAATTATGCTGCCGCAAAGTCACCCGCTCGCGCACGAGAGGCATTTCCCGCCCGACGGGCGAAATGTAGCCGACCGCGTTAAACTAGCAATTCCTTGGCGTGGGCGTCAAGAAAATTCCGAACGGTTTTTCTTCACCAGGCCAAAGCAGACGAGTTCTGTTACAGCGTCGTTCGGTTGCAACTTCGCGGCGCCGCTGTTACGGTGACAGCTCCTGCCTGACTATTTTCCCGCCCCTGCAGAGGCTCCTTGATGCGTGCCTCACCTGTTACACCCTCCCATCCGCGTTTCGGTCGTCGCGCGGCCCTGCAAGCCGGCGCGATCGGACTTTTGGGTGTGGGCATGAATCACCTGGCGGCGCTGCGCAGCGCTGCAAGCGTGGGAGCACGCGCCCCATCCGCTGCTCCGAGGGCGCGCTCGGTCATCTACATTTTTCTCTCAGGCGGCCTCTCGCAACACGAAAGCTTCGATCCCAAGCCCGCTGCGCCCGATGGCATCCGCGGCGAGTTTCGCTCCATCGCTACGCGCACGCCGGGTATCGAGATCTGCGAGCACTTGCCTGAGCTTGCCAAGCGCAGCCACCGGTGGTCGCTGGTCCGCTCGCTGACTCATCCCTCGAACGATCATTCGTTGGGGCACATGATCATGCTCTCGGGCATGTCCGCCAAGCCCGTGGGCTTCGATCCCGAAAAGCCGAAGTCCTCGGATTGGCCGTCGATCGCCGCCATTGCGGGAGCCGCGAGCAGGCACCTCAACAATCTGCCTCCCGCGGTGGTGCTGCCGGAGCGTTTGGTGCATCGCACGGGCCGCGTCATTCCAGGCCAGTTCGGCGGACAAATGGGAATGCGCCGCGATCCGTGGTTCATCGAAGCTTGCCCGTTCAATCCGAATTCTTACGGGGCCTGGCCGGAGTACGGCTTTCACTTCGAGCGGGGCGGCGAGAATCCGCCCGGCTTCGTTTTTCAAGCGCCGAATTTGTCGCTGCCCGAAGGTCTGGCCGGCGACCGCTTTGAGCGTCGCCTGGCACTGTTGAGTGGGATCGGTCAGCAGCGCGCCGGGCTGGAACGCCTGGCCACGAACGAGAAGTTCGATCGCTACCGTCAGGACGCGATTTCGCTCTTGGCCGACGCATCGGTTAAGCGCGCGATGGACGTCGTCAATGCCGATGCGGGAACCCTCGATCGCTACGGCCGGAACGTGTTTGGCTGGTCGCTCTTGATGGCCAAGCGGCTGGTCGCGGCGGGCGTCAGCCTCGTGCAGGTGAATCTTGGCAACAATGAAACTTGGGACACGCATCAGAGCATGTTCCCGGTGCTCAGGGACAACCTGTTGCCGCCAACCGATCGCGCGCTGGCCGCGCTACTCGACGATCTCGACGCCGAGGGCATGCTCGACAGCACGATGATCGTCATGGCGGGTGAATTCGGTCGCACACCCAAGATTTCGAACTTGCCAGGCGCCAAGCTGCCCGGGCGCGATCATTGGGGCGCCGTGCAGAGCGTCTTTTTCGCCGGCGGTGGCGTGCGAGGTGGCACGGTGATCGGCTCCTCCGATCGCAACGGTGGTTATCCGGCCAGCCAGCCCGTGCGGCCCGAGAACATGGCCGCCACGATCTATCACGCACTGGGCATTCCAGCCACGGCCGCCTGGCATGATTCCGAAGCTCGCCCACACCAGATCTATCACGGGGACCCCATCCCGGGTCTGACGTAGGCCCGCTTGACACCCGTTTTCTGCCGACTGCCGTTTGGCAGCTTGCGGCCATGGCCCTCGATAGGGAAACTGGGCGTTTGGGGCGATTCGGTCATTGTTCGTTTGCGCACCGGGATTTCGATCCTTGCGCCTTGGCATGCGGTTCCTTCTCGTCATCGTTTCGATGCTGTTTTCTTCGGCGGCGACGCTGCGCGCCGAGGATCGCGCGGACCTCGTCATCGCTGATTTCGAGGCGGACGACTATGGCGAGTGGCGCGCCGAGGGAGAGGCATTCGGCGCCGGCCCCGCGCGCGGCACGCTGGCCAATCAAATGGCCGTCAGCGGGTATGAAGGCAAAGGGTTGGTCAATTCCTATCTCGGTGGCGACGGCACGCAGGGCACACTGACCTCGCCCCCGTTCAAGATCGAGCGCCGGTACATCAATTTTCTTGTCGGTGGTGGTCATCATCCGACGGAAACATGCATTGATCTTCTGGTCGACGGTCGTGTTGTCGACAGTGCAACGGGACCCGCTGCCGGCGGTGGCAACGAGCACCTCGAGTGGCACACGTTCGACGTCCGGCAACTGGCCGACAAGGAAGCCGTGATTCAGTTGGTCGATCGCAACACGGGCGGTTGGGGACACGTCCTGGTCGATCAGATCACGCAGAGCGACGAGCGGCTGGCCGCCGAACCCGCCATGCGCGAGCTGCCGATCACGGCCCGTTACTTGAATCTACCGGTGCGCACCGGCGCCGCTCCACGGCACGTGCGATTGGAAGTCGAGGGGCGCACCGTACGCGAGCTTGACGTCGAACTGGCCGACGCGATCAAGCCCGAAGGAAAATCCGTGGCCGCTCCGTTGGCCATGCGACCGCGCATCCGCCCGGGCGCGTTGTCATTGTGGGCGCCTGTGGATCTGAACGAATATCGTGGCAAGACGCTACGGATCGAAGTGGCCGCGCTGCCGAAAGAATCGCAAGCCTTGGAGCTCGCGTCGCTCGATGACGAACCGCGCGTGCTCGCGCCGGTGTATCACGAAAAGCTGCGGCCGCAGTTTCATTTCACATCACGGCGAGGCTGGTTGAACGACCCCAACGGGCTGGTGTACGTGGCCGGCAAGTGGCATTTGTTCTATCAACACAATCCGTACGGCTGGCATTGGGGCAACATGCACTGGGGGCACGCCGTCAGCGACGATCTGATCGCCTGGCACGAACTGCCGCTGGCACTTACGCCCCATCGTTATGGCGATTGGTGTTTTTCCGGGAGCGCGGTCGTCGATGCGGAAAACACGTCGGGTTTCAAAAAAGGCGACGGCGATCTACTGGTCCTCGCGTACACCAGCACCGGCCGCGGCGAGTGCATCGCCTACAGCAATGACGAGGGGCTGACCTGGACTGAGTTCGAAGGCAATCCGGTCGTACGTCATCAGGGACGCGACCCGCGACTCCTCGGGCATGCTCCGAGCAACCGCTGGGTGATGGCCGTATACGACGAGACCGACGGCAAGCGATGGATCGCGTTCTATACGTCCGCCGATCTGAAGGTCTGGGAGTTCGCCAGCCGCATCGAAGGCTTCTTCGAATGCCCGGATCTCTTCGAGATCGCGAGCGATGACGATGAATCGCTATCACGGTGGGTGCTGCACGCAGCCGATGGCAAATACGTGCTCGGCAAATTCGACGGGCGCGTCTTCACGCCCGAAACCGAGAAACAACAACTCTGGCACGGCAACTTTTACGCGGCGCAGACGTACAGTAATGCCCCCGATGGCCGGCGGGTACAAATCGGCTGGGCGCAGGGGATCGCCTTTCCCGACATGCCCTTCAATCAGCAGATGACGATCCCCGTCGATCTCTTGTTGCGAGCAACGCCGGCCGGCCCGCGATTGTTTGCGTGGCCCGTCGACGAATCGGAATCGCTGCGCTCGATGCTGCACGCGTTTGCCGACATTCGCGTGGCGCCGGATGAAAACCCGCTCGAGGACACCTCGGGCGAACTGTTCGACATCGAAGCAGAAATCGATCTGGGAGACGTGCAGGAATGCGGCTTCGTAATTCGCGGCGCGCCGGTCACGTATAATGTCGAGCGGCACGAGATCGCGTGCGGCGCGCAAAAGGCGCCGCTTGCGGCCGAAGATAACGTGATCCGTTTGCGGCTACTGGCCGATCGAGGTTCGATCGAACTCTTCGGTAACGGAGGGCAGATGGCACTGTCCGCCGCCGCGACGCTCGAGGCCGACAACCGCAAGCTTGAATTCTTCGTCCGCGGCGGCCGGGCGCGCGTCCGCTCGCTAACGGTCTATGAATTGCGATCGGCGTGGAAATAGCTACGCCGTCGAGGTCGCCGCGTCATCGGTGGGCGGCGCGACGTCCTCCGTAGGCGGGGCCGTTTCGTCCCCTGCCACGCACGTGGCGAGCACCAGGTCGCCCGATACGTTGAGCACCGTGCGGCACATGTCGCACAACCGGTCGACGCCGAGGATGATGGCGATCCCTGCTGGCTCGACCCCGACGTTGCGTAACACGATCATGATCAGCGGGATCGAACCTCCTGGCACGCCGGCCGTGCCTACGCCGGCCAGGATCGACATCAAGACGACCTTGATCTGGTCCACGACGGTCAGATCCTTGTTGAACACCTGTGCGAGAAAGAGCACGACGACGCCTTCGTAGAGCGCGGTGCCGTTCTGATTGCCAGTTGCCCCCACGGTAAGGACGAAACGCGAGATTTCGGGGGGAAGACGCAGCTTTTCGCGCGCCACGCGCAACGAGACCGGTAGCGTAGCGTTCGACGAGCTGGTGCCGAACGCCGTCAGCGCCGCATCGGAGATGTCGCGGAAGAATTGCCAAGGATTGCGCCGCGCGATGCCGGCCAAGGCCAACGAATAGACGACGAACATCTGGATCGACAGCCCCAACACCACGGTCGCCACGAACCAGAACAACGTGCCCAGCACGTCGGGGCCCTGGCGCGCGGTGATGCCGAAAACCAGGCACGCGACACAGTACGGGGCCAACTGCATGGCGATGCCAATAATCACCATGCTGACGTCGAAGATGCCTTCGAGCACGCCGACGAGCGGCCCGGTGCGTTCGGGACTCATGGCCAGGGCCACGCCGAGCATCAGCGCGAAGAACATCACGGCCAGCATGCCGTTCCCGGGCGAGCTACCGTCGAGTGCACCGCTCATCTCCTGAAGGGGGTTCTCAGGAATGATGTCCAGAAGCGTCCTGGCGATCGTTTTTGCGTCATCGGCTTTTTTCTCGGCGCTCACCATCTCCTTCAAGTAATGCGCCGATAACTCGGACCGCTTCTCGGGCGAGAGCCGCTTGCCAGGCTGAATCACGTTCACGAGCACCAGGCCAATGACGACGGAACTGGCCGAGAAGATGAATGTGAAGAAGAGCGTCCTCGCGCCGACGCGCCCGAGTCGTCGCAGGTCGCCCAGTTCGAGCACGCCCAATGCGAGCGCCGAAATCACGAGCGGCAGCACCACCATGAACACCAGCCGCAAGAAAATGCGGCCGATCGTGTCGGTCCATTCCAGAAGGCGGCCGAGGTTGAGCGAATCGTGATAATAATTCGCCACCGCGCCCAGCAAGGCTCCCACGACCAGACCGATCAGAATGCGGGTGTGCAGCGGTAACCGACGACGTTTCGTAGCGCCCGGAGGCGAACCAGCCTGCTCAGCGGTAGTGTGGGGCGGCGTCATCTTGTGACGGTTAGCTCCGCGAACAATCGATGCAATCGGCTCATCGGCAAAACACGAACCGGGCATTGTAGCGGCCCGCTTCCCGCCTCGCACTACGGGGCCTGGCGCAGTAGACTTTGAGACCCCGGGCCGGACCCGCTTCGCTTGTTCCGGCGCCCGCTGCTGCAAGCCATCCTCTCACCCGAGACCTTTGGCCACGCATGGATTACTTCAAATACGTGATCGACCTGGTGCTGCATTTCGACAAGCACCTGTCGCAATTCATCGCCGAGTACGATCAGTGGACGTACCTGATCCTGTTTTTAATTATTTTTTGCGAGACAGGACTGGTCGTTACGCCGATTCTGCCGGGCGATTCGCTACTGTTCGCCGCCGGTGTCTTTGCGGCCAAGGGCCAGTTGAACCTGGGGCTTTTATTCGCCTTGCTGGGCGCGGCGGCCGTACTGGGGGACGCCGTAAATTACGCCATCGGCAAGTTCATGGGTCCGAAAGTGCTCACGCGCGACGGCCGGTTCTTGAAAAAGAAATATCTCGAGCGCACCCACCAGTTCTACGAACGCTACGGCGGCAAGACGATTATCCTCGCGCGGTTCGTGCCGATCGTACGCACCTTCGCCCCCTTTCTGGCGGGTGTGGGGACGATGTCGTATTGGCAGTTCGGCACGTACAACATCATTGGCGCCGTGTTGTGGATCTCGCTCTGCCTCTTGTTCGGATATTTCTTCGGCAACATCGACTTCGTGCAGAAGCACTTCGAGTTGGTGCTGCTGGTGATCATCTTTATATCGATCTTGCCGGCTGTCTTCGAAGCGTGGCGCGCGTGGCGTCACGGTCATGCTGCGAGTGCCTCGACGCCGGCCGTGCCTGATGCCGTCGATTCGGAGGGCTAGGCGAGCGGGGAGTATGCGTTCAAGGGGGAGATCGGTTCAGCCCGAGGTCGTGCGAGCCGAACGTGATGAAATCCGCGCATATGTCCATGCGAGAATTCGTGGCCATCGCGCAGCGCGTCATCGCGGAGTTGGGCGATCCGTTCCGTCGCTGGCTGGAAAATATCGTCGTCGACGTCGAAATCACTCCCACCCGCGAGATGCTCGAGGAGGCCGGCCTCGACCCGAACGAGGAAACGCTGCTCGGGCTGTTCATCGGCCGTGCGGTGACCGACCAGGAATACGGCGAGCACGCCCCGAATCAGATCCTACTCTTCAAACGCCCGATCGAAGAAGCTTGCCGCAATCGCGCGGAAGTGGCCTATGAGATTCGGCGTACACTGATCCACGAAATGGCACACCACTTCGGCTACTCGGAAGAAGACCTGGAAGAGTACGAGTCGCGACCTAGCCCTTTCGACGAAAACCCTGGTGAAGAAGACGAGTGAACCCGTGCGGGCCAACGATTGTCCCTGCGGTCGGAAGCGCTTAAGGGCGTACGATCTGATTTTTCGAGCACTCGGACACGCCACCATCAGCAACTCTTTGGTTTCCGCCCCATGACAAACTCAACTGCGCCCTCGTCAACCGATCACAGCAAGCCGGTGCAGACGTGGGATCCCGCGCTCTACGACGCCAGGCATTCCTTCGTTTACAAGGCTGCGGCCGACCTGCTGGGCCTGTTGGCGCCGCAGGCCGGAGAAAAGATCATTGACCTGGGTTGTGGCACAGGGCCGCTCACGGCGCAGATTGCCGCGGCCGGCGCACAAGTGATGGGACTCGATTCCTCGGAGGCGATGGTTCGCGAGGCGCGGCGCAATTTCCCGGCGATCGAGTTTCAAGTGGCGGATGCACGCTCGTTCCATGTCGCTGAGCCGCAAGACGCCGTGTTCAGCAACGCGGTGCTGCACTGGGTACAGCCTCCCGAGGAGGCCATCCGCGCGATCGCCGCGGCCCTGCGCCCCGGCGGACGCTTCGTGGCCGAATTCGGGGGATACGGATGCGTGGCGCGGATCATTACCGCGACAAATCGGGCCATGGCCGGGTCCGACGTCAAGCGGCAATGGTTTTTTCCCAGCGTTGGCCAGTACACACCCCTGTTAGAGGCCGGCGGATTCGAAGTCCGCTTCGCCACGCTCTTCGATCGGCCGACGCCGCTCGACGAAGGGGAGCAAGGCTTGCGCAACTGGCTGCGCATGTTTGCCGGCGCGTATTTCGACGCGCTCGACGAAGACAAACGTGAGAGGACGTTTGCCGCGATCGAGACAGAATTGCGCCGCCATCTATGGCAGGACGACCACTGGGTCGCCGACTATCGCCGCATTCGCCTGGTGGCGCATAAGCTCTGAACGCGACCTGGCCGCTCCCGATGTTCGGCCAGGATTGCGATTCCTTCTCTTTTCTGCGAAATCTGCGTAATCTGTGGATGTATTCTGCTCGACACCACGCCCGGCGCCAGGCCTGAAAATGACGGTGAAGATCCTCATCCGCGAAGCCACGATCGATGATGTGCGCACGATCGTCGAGTTCAATCGCCAGTTGGCGGTCGAAACCGAGTCGAAGGAACTGGACCCCGCCGTATTAACGCTGGGCGTGGAGCGCGCACTCGCCCAGCCCGAAATGTGCCGGTACTTCATGGCCGAGATCGGCACCGAGGTCGTGGGCCAGACGATGATCACCTACGAATGGAGCGACTGGCGCAACGGCGTCTTCTGGTGGATCCAAAGCGTGTACGTCCATCCGCGCTATCGCGGCGGCGGTGTCTTTCGCGCACTGCACGACTACATCAGCACGCTGGCCAAGGCCGAACCGAATATCTGTGGGCTGCGGCTTTATGTCGACCAGCACAACCATGCGGCCATGGCGACGTACAAACGCCTGGGAATGACGCCGTCCGGGCATCATGTGTACGAATGCGACTGGTCAGGCGCCGTCAAAGAACTCGACGCGCACTAGGGACGCGGGGGGCGGCGCATTTTTCGCGCCGCTACCTTGAGCGGAGCCTTGCCGTTTACACCGGCCCGACGTGACCTTGCGCAAATCGTTCGGCGAAAAACAGGCCGGCAAAGACCTTCGGGTCGACAAGCACTCCCTCGTCGCGCCGCTCTTCCAGCCAGCGCACCACGCGCGGCAGGGGCACCGTGTGTACCGTGATTTGCTCCGTGTGAACTCCTCCGCCGGTCCCGGTACGTTCCAATCGCGAGGCCAGGAGGAACGTCACGACCTCCGAGGCCATGCCGGCCGACGGCGGCCCCGAAGTCAGCTCGCGCAGATCCCACGCATGAAAACCGGTTTCTTCCAGCAGCTCGCGCCGGGCGGCGTCTTCGACAGTTTCCCCCGCATCATCATGCGAGTCGCCAATCAGACCGGCCGGCAGCTCGATCACGCGGCAATGCACCGGGATGCGATATTGCTCGATCAAGACCAGGCAACCGTCATGCGTCACGGGCACCAGAACCACGGCGCCTGGGGAATTCGTGCGGCGGGCGTATTCCCAATGCCCTTCGCGAACGAGTTCCAGAAATTCGCCCGTAGCGAGGCTGAATGCGGGGGCAGATGGTTGAGTCATTACCGGCGGATGCTGGTTTCAGATTCGATGTACCGTGACGGGGAGAATCTCGAGCGCAAACTGGGCCCCCAAGCAGGCGCGCGAGCGGGCCAAGGCGACGGCAGCACCATGGCTCCATTGGGGAATATAGCCTGCCCCTGGAGTCGGTGTCGTCAGAAAAGTTTGACAGCACCTCACCGGGCAACCACACTACCAGCGAAATCTCGCCCTCATTCTTCCTTCCCTGGATCTTCTCGCCATGAATTCGCATCATTGGACCTTTGCGCATCGGTTTCTGTTGCTCTGTCTGACCCTTGGCAGCGCTTTTACCCTGGCTCGAAGAGCCGCCGCCGAGGAACCAAGCTATCGCGAATCGCTCGTCTTTCCGCTCCATCCGCAACACAACCACGCGCCCGGGATCGTCGAATGCCCCAACGGCGACCTGCTCGTCAGTTGGTACCGCGGCTCGGGCGAACGGTCGGCCGATGACGTGGCCGTGTACGGAGCCCGGCAGAAGAAGGGGCGTAACGACTGGAGCGAGACCTTCCTGATGGTCGATACGCCGGGCTTTCCCGACTGCAATACGACCATGATGATCGACGCCAAGAAGCGGCTGTGGCTCTTTTGGCCGATTATCCTGGCCAATACCTGGGAATCGTGCCTGACGGAGTACCGCATCTCGAGCGATTACGAGGGCGAAGGCGCGCCGGAATGGGAGTGGCAGGGGATCATCCCGCTCGCACCGCCGCGATTTGCCGAAAAGATGACCGCGACGCTCGACTCGCTCGGCGCCGAGAAAGAAAGTGCCAACGTCCGCGCCAAGGTATTTACGGCCCGCGTTCGCGAGATGTTGAAAGACAAGCTCTCGCATCGCCTTGGCTGGCAGCCGCGTTGCAAGCCGACGGTGTTGCCGAGTGGCCGCATCTTGCTGCCACTGTACACCGACACTTATTCGGTGTCGGTCATGGCAATCAGCGACGACAATGGCGCCACCTGGCACGCCAGCGAGCCGATTTGCGGCTTCGGTAATATTCAGCCGACGGTCCTGCGCCGCAACGATGGATCGCTGGTCGCCTACATGCGGGAAAACGGCATTCTCGACAAGATTCGCACCAGTGAATCGCGCGATGATGGTGAAACCTGGGGCCCGGTTGGCACCGCCGAATTGCCCAACCCAGGTGCCGGCATCGATGGCATTCGCCTGGCCAGCGGGCATTGGCTTTTGATCTACAACGACACGACGAAGGGGCGCAACAGCCTGGCCGTTTCGCTTTCTGATGACGAGGGAAAAACCTGGCCGATCACAAGGCACCTCGAAAAGCACGAAGATGGCAGCTATCACTACCCGGCCGTCATCCAAGGGGCCGACGGCACGATCCATTTCCTCTACAGCTACTTCGTGAAAGGGGGCAAAAGTATGAAGCACGTCGCCGCGAACGAAGCATGGGTGCGGCAAGGGGATACCGCCGCCTCCCGGTAAGCTGCCCGCCGGCTCAGCGGATTGCTGGCAGTGCTTGAGACTTGCTTGGACGTTTTTTTATGGGCGCCGGTCCGGCATTCGGCCGATGTGGTCTCTAGACCCGTAAAGTCTGGGCAACCGTCAGTGACCCCGCAGGCCGCAAGCGCCGTGAGCGCTCGCTGGTCGCGGCGCGGTCGCGGATCTCCAGACGTTCCTAGGAGCTAGGGAGTCCCGCCGTGAAACGCTTTTTCGTCACGCTGACCTTAGTTTCGTTATTCGGTTCGGCCGTCACACCGGCCGCGAAAGCCGATTATGCCTTCGGCAGCTTCGGGCCGCCTGGCGGTTACTATTCCTGTTGGCGTCCGTGGTGGGGCGGGCTATGGGGTTGGGGGCCGTGGAGCGGCTGCTCGGGGTACCCCGCGTACAAATGCTCGCCGACATCGGGCTACCGTTATCGGCCTTGCCTGTACCCTCCGTCGTCGAACTACTACGGCTACCCGCGCGACGAAGGTACAGGTTACTCGCAATACCCGCGAGAGTTCATCTACGACTGGCGTCCCGATGAAGGGGACGAGCAGCCAGCGCGACCCGGCGTACGGCCGCAATATGATCCTGAGCGCGACGAAACCGTTTACGAGCCGCAAATGCGCCGCCGAATGCGGTAAGGCATCTCAGTTTCGACGTCCCGCATCGGATCTAGCGCACTTCAAGCGGTGCATAACGCGCGATGATCGCCTTGGCGGCGCGCAGGCCATCGAGGGCTGCGCTGATAATGCCTCCGGCGTAGCCGGCGCCTTCGCCGATCGGGTATAAGCCCGCCACGCCCACGCTTTCGATGGTTTCCTCGTGGCGCGGAAAACGCACCGGCGCGCTGCCGCGGGCTTCGGGCGCGACCAACGTGGCGTTGGCCAGGAAACGACCGCGCCAGCGCCGATCGAGCATCGGCAACCCACTGCGGAGCGCCACCAGCACGCTTGGCGGAACAAGGGACGATATGTTGCCCGGCGCGAGCTGGCGCGTGTAGCTCGTCGGCACGGTTCCCCTGGTCGGGCGGCCCGCCAGAAAGTCGCCAGCCCATTGAGTGGGGCAGGCGTATTCGCCGCGGCCGAATTCAAAGGCCTGGCGTTCGTACGCGCGCTGCAGTTCAACCCCCGCGAGCACGTGCGTCGAGCCAAAGTCGGCCGGTTCGAGCGTGACCATCATGCCGCTATTGGCGAATGGCGAAGCCCGCCGCGACAGGCTCATGCCATTGGTGCAAAAGTAACCCGGCTCGGAGACGCTAGGGATGACCTGGCCGCCGGCACACATGCAGAAGCTGAAGAGATTGATTTTGCCGCGCGCCACCAGGCTGTAATCGGCGGCACCCAGGCGATCCTCCAAGTGCCCATCGCCGTACTGAGCGCGATTCACTTGCTCCTGCGGTTGCTCGATACGGACGCCGATCTGAAATGGCTTTTGCTCCATTGGCACACCCCGCGCGTGCAGCATTTCGTACGTATCCCGGGCACTGTGTCCGATAGCCAGCACCAAAAGCGAGCAGGGCATATGACCCGCCGAGGTGGTCACGCCGTGCAGACGCCCATCGCTGATATGCACGTCTTCCAGGCGGCAGCCGAAGCGGATTTCTCCCCCGGCGGCCAGAATTCTCTGCCGCCAGGCTTTGACCACCGCCGGCAAGCGATTGCTGCCCAAGTGCGGACGATGTTCGTAAAGGATTTCCGGCTTTCCCTTGCAGTCCGCGAAGAGTTGGAGGATGCGTTGCACGTCTGGCCCGCTCGCCCGGCACGTTAGCTTGCCGTCGCTGAACGTGCCGGCTCCTCCTTCGCCGAACAGGTAATTGCTCTCGGGATCGAACGCTCCGCCTGCGTCGAACGACTGCACGTCGCGCACGCGCGCCGAGACAGGCTGGCCGCGTTCGAGGACCAGGGGCCGGTAGCCGCTTGCGGCCAGAAAATAGGCCGCGGCGAGCCCCGCCGGTCCGCTGCCGACGATGATCGGCCGCGATTCAAGCGGCGCGCTTCCGGACGTTGGTAGAACGAACTGCGGTTCGTCGAACGCCTCTGCCGTGATGCCCGAGCGTGGCTTGCCTGCGTGGGCGAGTATCGACGCTTCGTCGTCGGCGACGACTTCGGCCGCGTAGACGAATCGCAGGTCAGCCTTGTTGCGCGCGTCGAGACTCTTGCGTAAGATGCGCCAGCGGCGGATCTCGTTTTCACGGATGCCTAGCGCCCGCGCCGCGTGCTCGGCAAGGGCCCGCTCGCTCTCGTCGACTCCCAGGCGAATGTTCGAAACGCGGATGGGCATGCTGGCCAAACACAAAGATGCGGTGTGATGCGAGCACCGGAGCAGCGCCTTCTTCAATCATCTATCAACGAGAGAAGACTGCCGCCAGGGGGCGCAAAAAATTAGCGGCCTCGCGTGAACGAGGCCGCTAATGGCAGGTGTTCGCTTGAATTCACGAGGCAAGTGCCGGCGAAAATCGCGGCGCGATGCCGAACTCAGACAGGCGTAACCGAAGCCGCGCGAGGTCCCTTCCCCTTGGGGCCGCCGTTGGAATCTACGGTGTACTCGACCGACTGCCCTTCCGACAGGTTGTCGAATTGCCGATCCGCCACGCTGGAATGGTGAAAGAAAACGTCCGCCCCATCCGAGCCCTGAATGAACCCGAATCCCTTGTCATGCACCAACTTCTTGATCGTACCCGACGCCATAACTCGCCACTCCTTATCACACGAAACGACAAAACTTGCGGCGGAGAACTAACACACCCCGACGCCCACTGGAAGTGTGCCCGAACTTGCGATCAGAACACACGTACAACATGAACTTCAACCACGCTTCTCCGACGCAAACCAGTCGTGCAGATCGGTCGACTAGGCGACCGGCGAACAAAAGGCGTTCTTGGCCTCAGGTCACGAATGCGTGAGCCGGTTAGATTACGGAAAAAAAGGTTTGCTCGCAACCCTTTTATACTACTTTTTGGCGGCCTCCCGATGGCTCCAATGCGGTCCGTCACCCTAGTTCAAAGCTACCATGCTGGGCGTTACTCGGCTCTTCGCACCTGGGGGGGAGGGGGGTACTGATAAACCTTGCCGGCGAGTGAAAATCTGCCGTCGCGAGTGCCCCTCGGTAGTTGCCCGCGCGTGCGCCTTCATGCTGCCAGCGTGACTCGGTAAATCTCGGTAAAAACCATGCTCAGCGGCCGGCAACGCTGACGCTTCTTATGCAGAGTGGCGCTTGGTCAACTCTGCTCGAAAATCGTGTTTTCCCACGTGCGGTTGCGATGCCGAAGTTGCCGATGATGCGTGTGGCAACGTTTGTTCCACGACCCATCCCGCCCCATGGCCGTGTGACCAAATTCCCGCTTGGTCGCGCGTGCTCTCCACATGTTCCAATCACGCGAAGTCGGTCCGCGCGCAGCGGTACTGCTGGCCGCCATTTTTGTGGCGGTGCAGGCCGTGGCGGCACATGCACAAGAGCCCTACCGGCTCCCCGACGTCAGCATTCTGGCGCGGCAGCCGGAATCCATACCGCCCGGCGCGTCGTCGTCGGGCGCGTATCCACCGGTCACGTTGCCGCCGAATGCGAGCGCGGTGCCCTCGGGCCCTGGATTGTTGCCGCCGGGCATCGGTGCAGCTCCTCCTGGTGTCGGCGCAGCTCCGTCCGGGGCCGCGGGCCTCGAAGAATCGATCACGCTAGGCAATCCCACGCCGCTCACCGGCCAGCCGGTTCGGCCGCCGAGTCAGGGCGAGATCGGCCGTGCTTGGGGACCCAGTAGCGAGCTGCCGTGGTCGTGGCATTTTCTGCCCACGGGCCTGATGTACCGCTCTTACCTGGCGGGCGTGAAAGAACCGCGATTAGGTACGGCGTGGCTGACGGATTCTTCGCTTGGACCGTATCACGACACGCGACTCAATACGCCTCAGGTCGGCACCGTCTGGGATTCGACGCTGGGTGCCCGCGTCGGCATTCTGCGGTACGGCACGCCGAACGCGTATCGCCCGGAAGGTTTTCAGATCGATCTCACCGGATCGGCGCAGCCGCGCTTGAATCCCTTCGGCGAAAGCACGCCGCTATTGTCCTGCGATTACACGATCGGAATACCGATCACGTACGCTCGTGGCAAGTGGCAGTATAAGACCGGCTACAATCATCTGAGCTCGCACATGGGTGACGAGCTGTTGATCAACAATCCCTCCCTCCTCTCGCAGCGCATTAACTATGTCCGCGACTCGATCATGCTGGGCGTGGGCTGCTACGTGACGGACAATCTACGGCTGTTTGGCGAATTCGATTATGCCATCGGCCTGGGGGGCGGCTCAGAGCCGGTCGAGTTGCAATGGGGCGCCGATTACAGCCCCGCTCGACCCGGTGGCGCGCCGTTCTTTGCCGTCTACGGCGATCAGCGGCAGGAGCTCAAATACGGCGGCTTCTTCGTCGTGCAGGCCGGCTGGCAATGGCGCGGCGGTTTGGCGCTGAGCACCTTCCGCATCGGCCTGCAGTACATCAACGGCAAGAGCTCGCAGTGGGAATTCTTCAACACCTTCGAGCAGCGCGTCGGCTGGGGCATCTGGTACGACTTCTAACTTGCCCGAAGTCAGCCAGGCGCGATTGCACGTTTCACCCCTGGTGGACAAGCCACCAGGGACACCCACGAAGATCTTGAAGCAGCAGCGCCTCACAGCGGCTTGCGATTTCCCGTCTTTTCTTCGACGCCGTGGGCGTGCTTGAGAAACTTGGGCGCCGGCACGCGCTGCGGCTGTCCAACGCCGAAGAAGGCCGCGACCTTGCTGACCACGAACTGCTGCTCGGAGAAGGTCAGTTCCGGGAAAATCGGCAGAGCTAGCGTCTCGCGCGTCGCCGCTTCGGTCTTGGGAAGGCTACCAGGACCATAACCCAAATAGGCAAAGCACTGTTGCTGGTGCAGGGCCACCGGGTAATAAATCTCGGAGCCGATTTTGTGCTTCGCCAGATGCTCGCGCAGCGCGTCGCGCTTTCCATCGGGCACACGGACGATGTATTGATTCCAGACATGGCGTCCTTCAGCGGCCTCGACTGGCAGCGTGAGAACCTGGGCCAGGCCGGCGGTGGCGAACAGTTCGTGGTAGCGGCGCGCCTGCAATTGCCGCTGGGCCGTCCACCGATCGAGATGCGGCAGCTTGACGTTCAACACCGCGGCCTGCAGTGAGTCCAAGCGGCTGTTGATGCCGAGTACCTGGTGATAATAGCGCGGCGCCATGCCGTGCTGGTGCAACAATCGCAAACGGTCGGCCAGGTCCTGCCGGCGCGTCGACAGCATGCCGCCATCGCCCGGGCCGCCGAGATTTTTAGTCGGGTAGAAGCTAAAGCAGCCGACGTCCCCGATGCTGCCGGCCGGCTTGTGCTTGAATTCGGCCCCGATCGCCTGAGCCGCGTCTTCGACGACAGGCAAGTTGCGCTTGGTAGCAATCGATTGGATGGCATCCATGTCGGCGCACTGCCCGAACAGGTGTACCGGCATGATCGCCTTGGTGCGCGGCGTACATGCTTTCTCGACGAGCGCCGCATCGATGTTGAACGTGGCCGGATCGATGTCGACGAAGACCGGCTTCGCCCCCAGCCGCGCGACCGCGGAAGCCGTGGCGAAGAACGTGTAGCTGGGCACGATCACTTCGTCGCCAGGACCGACATCGAGCGCCATGAGCGCAAGCAAAATGGCATCGCTCCCTGACGCGCAGGCGATCGCATGCGGAACGTGAACGTAGCTGGCGATTGCTTTCTCGAGCGCCTGGCAGTCAGGTCCCAGCACGAAGCGCCCGGAGGCGAGCACGCGCCCTACGGCGTCGGTGATTTCCTGGGCCAGCGGCCGATACTGCCGGCTCATGTCGATCAGGGGAACGCCCGCGGTCTGTGGATCGGGCAACGGGTGCTCATCAGCCGACGCTACGTGCATACCAGGACTCCTCGACTTCCTTGGCAAATGGTCCCTGGGGAGACTGGCCCAGAACGGCGCCCAGAATCGGGCAGAACGATACGAAGCGGCGCCGGCCGGGTCAATGCCGATCCGCCGGGCGCAAAGCAACTGGTAATTTCACAACTTGACCCAGTTTCGCGCGCGAGGCTACGCTCGCAGGCATGAGCGAGACCGCCGATGCAGCGATTCCTGAAAGGCCTCGTGTCATCGTTTTGGCCGGCCCTAACGGTGCCGGCAAGACGACCACGGCGCGGGCCGCGCTGTATGAGGTCTTGCGCGTGGACGAGTTCGTGAATGCAGACCAGATAGCCCTCGGCCTGGCAGGATTCGCACCGGATTCGGCGGCGCTGGAAGCAAGCGGCCTGATGCTCCAACGACTACGGTCGCTGGCACAACGACGTGCAAGCTTCGCGTTCGAAACAACGCTTGCAAGTAGGTCACTAGCACCCTGGATACGCGGTCTCATCGTCGACGGATATGACTTCCATCTGATCTTCGTCTCTCTGCTCAACGCAGAAATAGCGATCGCCCGCGTGCGCGAGCGCGTGCGACGAGGCGGCCACGGTATTCCGGAGGATGTGATTCGACGGCGGTTTCACCGCGGAATTCGCAATTTTTTCGAACTTTACATGCCATTGGCAATCGAATGGAGGATTGTCGACAATAGCAGTGTGAAGTTAGCTCCCGTTGCGAACGGGCGCTTCGAGGCCGTCGAATCAATTCGCTCGCTCGAGATGTGGGAACGATTCAGAGGGAGTGAAACCGATGAAGGAAAGTAACCGTGACATCGCGCTGGACGAACCGGTGAACGATCCGCTTTACGAAGCGATGCAGCGCGCAGTAGACGCCGACATCGCGAAACAGCTCGCCCTCGGGAATCCCGTCCTCGTTTGGGAAGACGATCGCATTCAAGAGCTATACCGGAGCAGGCACGACCAGGATGCCACAGCCGCAGCCATCGTCGTCGATCAACCGTCGGCACCAACAAAAAGGGAGGTTGCTGGCCACGTACTACACGACGAGATACTCCGCACCGCGCTTGACGCGATGCTGGCGAGCGCCGAATTTTCACGACGAGTCTCGTGGTGGCTCGAGGCTGGGTTCTCGGCCGAGCGCTGGGTTCAGTTCGAATTCGGATACGCACTGCAGCGGACCCTCCGAACGCGGTACGATCGCCCTTATCTCGTCTATCCAGAACGCGACAGGGTGGACCTGAGTGTCGTTGATGTATCAGACGGCGGCTACGACAACGTCGTCGCGAACATTGAACTAAAGATCGGAGCTAATTGGTACACGAGACGGGCCGTATTCGTCGGGATCCAATATGACGTTAACAAGGCAAATAATTATGAAGGCCTCCGCATTCCCGCCGTGGCCTTAGTCCTTTGGATCGTGGCTGAACCGGTCGACAGCGACAAAGAATACGAGTGGCTCCGGCAGAGAATTCAGAACCCGAAATGCGGTACCCCAAGCGATAAGCTGGAAGCCTGGATCGGTGAAGAGGGCATCCCAAATCTGCAACAAATCGCCAAGCGACAATTGAAGTTGGGAGCGTCCAGTCGAGTGCAACTTTGGCTGTACCGCTACAAGAACGCTCTAGTTTAGGGCCATTACCGCCGCCCGCTGGCCAGTTCCGCCACGTCGTGGACCGATTTGGGCAGGTTCCCCTCGGCGTCGAAGGGGATGTCGCGCAGGTCGCTGACGATTTCCAAATCGGCCCGCTGGCGGGCTTCGGCCAGGTAGACCTGCGAACACTCGACTTCGGCCACGTCAAGCGTATTGGCGATCCACAGAATCTTCGCGTCGGGCGGCTCGGTGAGCCCGATCGTTGGTAGCGCCTCGTCCAGGATTTCGCGATCGGTCTCGAAATCAACGGGCAGCATCGCGGCGGCCACGTGACCGCTGGTGAGGCAATTGATCCGCGTGAAGCGAACGTTCATGTCGCGAATCGTGCGCGAAGTGCAGAACTCGGCCATGCCAATGCCCGAGGCGTTACCGGTGGTTTCTTCCGACAGTCCGCGCACGACGATGCGTTTGACCTTCGGATACTCATCGGGCGCCGCCGTGTGCGACTGGTATTTGCGGCCGACGACGTTCGTGTCCATGCCGGCGCCGCTGATGTTCTTGCCGATCTCGTCGATAAACAGAATGTCGACGTTACGGAACGGCAGCCGCGGCAGCCATTGCCGGGCCAGCACGAGCAGTTCTTTTTCGCGCGCCTCGAACTCTTCAGGTCCAACGGCCGCGATCTTTGCCGTCTGGTCGTAAGCGTTTTCCAGGATCGCGAGTCCGGCGACGATGCGGCAGTTTTCCAACACGCGTGCCCCGACACTACGAACGATCTGTCCGAAGCTGTAGTTCTGGATCGCGCGATGATAGATCTTGGCCCCTTCGTGCTTGCCCAGCCCGATGAGCATCATCTTCATCAGACCGCTTTCGATATCACCGACGAAATCGGTGTGCGGCTTCACACGGCCGACAACGGCAACATGATCGGCCTCGTAGGCGAAGCGATCGAAATGGACCGGAAAGCCTTCGGCCGTCTGGCAAACAACGACGGTCTCCATGCTGGCCCTGATCGGGCAACCGCAGAATTCTTCGGTGATGCCGTAGCCTTCGATGATGTGCCGCTGCCCTTCGGCGGTGCCGCCACCGTGACTGCCCATGGCCGGCACGATGAAGGGCTTCGCGCCCAACGATTGGAAATGCTCGACCGTGGCCTTGATGATCGTGGCGATATTGGCGATGCCGCGGCTGCCGGCCGTGATGGCGACGGTCTGCCCGGCCTTGATCTTCTTATTCAGCGGCAGGCGGGCGAGCTCCTTCCGCACGTCGGCCGCTACATCGGCGACCGTAGGGGCGTCGAACTTTTGACGCACGCGAAACATCTTGGGATAGTCGGCCATGATGCCTCAAGGCTCCTGGAATGGAATGCTAGCAAGGGCGGGCGCGAGACAAGATCTCGCGCGGCAGGAATCGACAGGGGCTGCTGGCATCGCACGGTAAGTTGCGGCGCGTCACAACGCCTGTCTATCGACTGTACCAATGCCGGGCCTTCCGCTCTAGGCCGTGCTGCGAATTTGGGGCTAGAATGCCCGGCATTCGTCCCAGGGAGGCGTCGCCAAAATCTCATACAGGCCTGCCGGCTGCGCACGCGGCGGGGCCACGCACGAGCTACAAGTGGGCAAGGAACGCCGTCATGGCCACTGCCGCCACCACGAACAAAGCCAAACGAGCAGCGCCCGCCGCTACCGCGAAAGTCCCTCGGCGCCGCTGGTGGCGAAGGACCATCTTCTTGGTGGGTCTGCCTGCGCTCGTATGGTTCGCGCCGGTCATCGTCGGCTTCGGCCCGATTCTCAATTCGGTCGTTTCGCTGGCGACGCGCGACTTCAAAGGCACGATCACGATCGGCGGCGCGTCGCTCGGTTGGATTTCGCACGTCGTCTTGCACGATATCGAAGTGCAAGATGCCGAAGGAAACTCACTGGCCAGCATTCCGCAAGTGGCTAGCGACAAGACGCTCTTCGGGCTGATCGCGAGCCCGAGCAACCTCGGCGCTTTTCGCGTCGATCACCCGCAAGTCAATCTGGTGCTGAACGAGAAGGACAGCAACGTCGAGGAAGCGGTCAAGGCCTGGACCGAGCCCGACGATCCCGAGCGGCCTAAAAGCCGTCAACCGCTCGGCGTGTCGGTCGTCATCGATCAGGGAACTGTCACCATTGACGACACGGCGGCCGGCCGCAGTTGGCAGATCGATAATCTTGCCTGCGAAGTCACCGTGCCGCGCGACCCAGGTCAAGAGTTAGCGATCGGCGCCAGTGGGCGCGTTGCGCCGGGAGAGCCAGCCGGGCAGTTTGCGTTGCAACTAAAACTGTCGCCGGGCCAAGCGGCCGCCGGCGGGACGCGCCTCGGTGGGCAGGGAGAATTCGCGCTCGATGCCCAGGGCTTCGCGCTGGAGCTGCTCGAGCCGCTTTTGCGTCGTGCGACCGAGCACGGTGAATTGTCCGGCGTGCTACAAGCGAATATCACGGGCGGCTGGAACACCCAGACCGACACGCCTCGCGGTGAATTGAACGGCCAGATGAGCGTGTCGCAACTCGCGCTGGCCGGGCCGTGGGCGGGGGATGATCGCTTGCGCCTGGCTGGAATTTCCATCCCCTGCGCGCTGGTGCGGGAAGGAAATCGCCTGGAAATCCGCCGCTGCGAGATTCAATCGGACGTCGGACAGTTGACCTGTACCGGCACGATCGACGACCTGGGCAGCATCGACGCCACGTGGCTCAAGTCATTGTGGAACGTGTTGCCCCATTGCGAAACGCAACTGCAAGGCTCGCTCGACCTGGCCCGCCTGTCGCAAGTTCTGCCCGCTACGTTGCGCGTCCGCGAAGGAATGCAAATCGAAGAGGGCGCGGTCCATGTTGCCCTTACGAGCGGCCCACAGAACGGCCAGTGGGGTTGCACGGGGCGGATCGAGACCACGCGACTCGTTGCCACCGAGCAAGGGCGGCAGATTTCCTGGGATCATCCCCTCTTGGTCACGGTCGCTGCGCATGACACGCCGCAGGGACCGGTCATCGAGCAGCTCAACGGGCAGTCCGACTTTTTGAAATTCGAGGGATCGGGCACGCCCGACTACTTTGGCCTGACGGCAAATTTCGAACTGGCCCGGCTGGCCGAAGAGCTGGGCCAGTTTCTCGACCTGGGCGAATTGAAATTGGCCGGCGACGGTTGGAGCCGTGTGACCTGGAAACGCGCACCGGACGATTCGTTCGAAGCCGATGCTGAATTGCAGGCCACGAATTTCGTGCTGGCGCGCCCCGGGCGTCCGGCGTGGACCGATGCCAAGTTGGGCGTAACGGCAGCTGCGCGCGGACGCCTGAGCGGCAGGGAGATTTCGCAAGTCGAGACCGCACGACTGGAAGTTGTCTCGGCAACGGATGATTTTACCGCTTCACTCGTGGCGCCTGTCAGCAATCCGGGGCCTGCGACGCCGTGGCCGGTCGAGGCACGGCTGCGCGGCGAGCTGTCGCGATGGTTGGCGCGCGTCGAGCCCTGGTTCACACCGCCGCCAGGTTGGGATATCTCGGGGCAAGTCGACGGCGTTTCGAACGTCAGCTACTCGCAGGAATTGATCACGATCGAAAAGTGCCAGGCGGACTTTAGGCAGCTCCATGCTTGGGGACCGACGCTGTTTCTTGACGAGCCGCGCATGCGCTTGCTGTTGACTGGCTCGCTGGCGCCGGCGTCGAACACGCTACGCATTGCCGATGCCTCGCTAACGGCGAATGACGTCGGCGGCCGCGTGCAGGAACTGACCTTTATCGCCACGAGCCCCACGGGGATCGAACGCATCGGTCAAGGCGACCTGCAAGGGAACCTGGCGACCTTTTATCGCTGGACACACGACCCACGCCAACCTGCCACCGTGCAGGTAACCGGCTTGATGGCTTGCACGCTGAAGGCGGATTTGGGCGATCGCTCGCCCAGTTTGGACTTGAACGTCACGATCGACGACCTGGCCGCGGCCAGTTCCACGGGACAATCGTGGCGCGAGAAGCAATTGCGCATGATGGCCAACGCCACGTATGACGAGCCCAATGACATCGTGCAGCTCGCGCATTTCGACGTCGATTCCGCGGCCATGCGGTTCAGCGCCGCCGGCAAAATCGAACGCTGGTCGCAGGAACGCGTGCTCAGCGTAAGCGGCACCACACAGTACGATCTGGAAAAGCTGTCGATCCTGCTGCAGCCGTACCTAGGCGGTGACCTGCGCGCGACGGGACAGGAGTCGCGATCCTTCTCTCTGGCCGGACCGATCGGCGCGCTGGCGCGGGCGAACACTACGACGGCTGCGCGCGAGCAAGCTCTCGAACAACTCGAAGGAAAAATGGACCTCGGCTGGCAGACAGCGTCGGTCGTGGGCGTCGAGTTGGGTCCGGCCAACCTGCAGTCCACCTTGTCGAAGGGCATTTTCCAGGTTGCGCCCGGCAACGTGAGCATCAGCGGCGGAACGCTCTCATTTGCGCCCATCGTTCGGCTTTCGCCTGGGCCCGCGATGCTGTACCTGCCCAACGGGCAACTGGCGTCGCAAGTGCATATCTCGGCCGAGATGTGCCGGCAGTGGATGATGTACGCGGCGCCGGTGCTGGCGGGCGTGACGCACGTCGAAGGTTTGTTCTCGGTTCAGATGGCTGGCTGCCAGATTCCGCTGGCCGCGCCGCGCACGGGAGAGGCGGCCGGACAGATTCTCATCCATTCGATCGATCTGGAACCGGGACCACTCGTGCGCGAACTGTCGACCGTGCTCGGCACAACGGGGACCGTCAAGCTCGCTCAACAGTCGAAAGTCGATTTCAAGATGATCCAAGGACGCGTCTACCACCGCGGCCTGGAGTTGCAGTTTCCCGAGGTGATGGTCCGCACCTACGGTTCGGTGGGCTTCGATCAGACCCTGGCCATCATGGCGGAAATGAACGTCCCGCCGAAATGGCTGCGCGATAACGCCCTGGGGGACGCGATCAAGAATCGACCTTTGAAAATTCCGATCGCGGGCACGCTCGATCGCCCGCAACTCGATCGCCAGGCGCTCGCCGACGCCATGGCCCAATTCATGCGCGACGCCGCGAATGGAGCGGTGCGCGACGGCCTGCAACGCGGGCTCGATAAACTGCTCGCGCCGATCACTCCGAAGTAGCGCGACACCTGCATGTGCGGCCGGCGAGCATATTGCGGCCTGCCGATATCGCAGGATTCTCGAGGGCATCACGGGACGCTTCGTAGCTGCAAGTGCATTCAGTTGGTCAGCCCGGAAAGCCAGTGCATGATGTTCAGTGCCATCTTGCGATTGTCGCAGCCCGGCACATTCATGCCCATTTTCTCAACGGGATCTATTCCGTAGATTTGGGCCGACAGCTCGGCCGCCTCCCCCATGACGACGACTCGCCCCTTGCCATACTTAAGCGCCAGGCCCTGATTGCGACCGGCGGCCGAGGAGCTGGCGCCGTCCCCAGCGTGCGTGGCTGTGTCAGCGAATTTGAGCAGTGCAACGCTCTCTGCTGGTCCTTTGAGCGATTGCCCCGTGAACGTCAGCACGCGATCGACCCGTTCCGACTCATTCCGCCCGCTCATGATCGGGTGGTCTCCGAGTTGATTCTTTTTGCGGGAGAACAGCAGTCCGTCCGTTGTTTCGTTGGCCGGATCGACGGCCACGAGCAGGCTCATCTGCACGCCGAAGCGCTTTCCTAGCTCTTCGGATGCCGAGCCGAACGGCTCATGATCGGTGATGAGCAACAAGGAACCACCCGACTTGACCCAGCTCTGGACGCAGTCGCACTCGGAACTGGTAAAGGCGGACTTCGAATTTCCCCGGTCAGCCATCGCGTTCGCGATGATCAAGATATTGCGATCGGCCAGGCGTTCGGAAGTGAGCACTTCTTTGTTAGGAACAACCTGATAGCCGTCGTTGGTCACCAGGTCGGCAAACACCTTGTACCGTCCGGAAGCCGTGTGGAAGTTCTGATGGGCCTCGTCGAAGAGAACGGACGGATGCTTGTCGGTGTAGGCGGGCTGGGCGACGGAGACGTCGAAATTGGGGTCCGTGCGCTGTCCGCCCCCTTGCCCAGCGTTTGTCCCGGCGGCTTCTGCGCCGGCAGCTTCTCCCCCGTTGTGCCGCATGTTCGGCAGCGCTTCGCCGAATTCCTTCAAGCCGGCATTCGTGACTCGCGTTCCAAGCAAACCGACCATCTTCAGTTTTTTAAGCTTGGCAAGATCCTTCAGACCGGCGTCGGTGATCGCTGTGTTGCCGACGCGGATTACCTCCAGGTTTTGGAGGCCCACGAGCTCCTTCAATCCGGCGTCGGTGATCTTCGTTCCGATCAAGCCCAGAGTGGTCAAGTTCTTAAGGGCTGCTACATGTTTCAGGCCGGCATCGGAGATCGTCGTTCCGCTGAGTTGCAGCATTTGCAGGCTTGGAAAGGCACTCAAAAGCTGCAAATCGTCATCCTTAAGGCTCTCGCACCCAGCGAGAGAAAGCGTGATGACCGGACTGCCAGATCGGCTTTCGTCGCGCTGGACACGTCCCCCCAGGGCTTCAACCTTCGCGATGCCCTCGCTCACGCTGGCGGCAGGGCGGTCGTCGGCAAATGCCCGGTGGGCGATGCCATTCAAGTTGCCGGTAAGCAGGAAAACGATGGCGACGACGTGGAATCGGGACATCGCAGGCTCCAGGTTTATAGGCCAGTGTCGGACACGGTCGGCGAGAAAGTCGATTTTTCCGGCAGTCGAATTATCATAATTCACCACATCGTCCGCATTGAAAACTCGCGTTCCTCAGGCGATGTCACAGCGGCAGGACGGGATCGTCCGTCCGTAACATCCGCACGCTTCCCTCCCTCGATCGCCATGCGCCCGAAATCGTAATCATTTTCCTCGGCTGGACCTGGGGCCCAGCCAGCCTGACGGTTGACAGCCCAGCATCGTCGACCGTATAGGAGAGAGCGAACGGGCAGCAGGGCTCCGATTTCGTGACGACCGTGACCAAGTCGATCGCGACCATGCAAGTCAGTCCCCTCGGGCATCGCCGCGACCGATACCACGAAACACGAGTGTGATGGCCAAACCCAAGCGCCCGGTCAAATCGAAAAACTCCATTGCTGCTGAGAATATCCGCGCGTCCAAGCAAGGTGCATCGTTGCGACGCGCTGGTGCTGCGGTGTCTCTCGCTGCGCCCGCAGTGCTGGTTGGCGCCGTGGTCGCGCTTTATTCGTGGACCCTGCACGCGCCGTTTGTCTTCGACGATATTCCGTGCATCAAGAACAATCCGTCGATCACGCATTTGAGCCCCTTGTGGGGTAATGCGCCGGGCGAAGGCCCGCTGCGCCCGCCGAAGGATTTCAATACGGCCGGTCGCCCGTTGGTCAACCTGTCGCTGGCGTTGAATGTCTATTTTGGCGGACTGAATCCCTTCGGATTTCATGTCTTCAATGCGGCGATACACCTGCTGTCCGCTCTCTTGCTGTGGGGCATTGTTCGTCGCACCTTACGATTGCCCTGCCTGGCTGACCGGTTTGCCGATGTTGCCGATGCGCTCGCCTTGGCCGTGGCGCTATTGTGGTTGGTGCATCCCTTGCAAACCGAGGCGGTGCAATACGTTTCGCAGCGGACCGAGCTGTTGATGGCGTTCTTCTATCTGGCGACCCTCTATGCGAGCCTCCGCTATTTTACGGCCAACGTCGCGTTCGAACGGATCGTTTGGGCGTCGTTGGCCACGGTCGCCTGCGCGGCGGGCATGACGAGCAAGGAGGTCATGGTCTCGGCGCCGATCGTCGTGCTGCTTTTCGAGTGGACGTTCTTGGCCGGCTCGTTCGCGCAAGCCTGGCGTCGCTCGTGGCCGCTGTACGTCGCCCTGGCTGGCAGTTGGTCTGTACTGTGGGCGCTTAACGCGAGCGGCCCGCGCTCGGTGTCGGCAGGCTTTCACTTGGGGACGCCAGCCTACGTTTGGTGGTTCACGCAAGCGAAGGTGCTGGCGATGTACCTGAAACTGGCGGTGGTACCCTGGCCGCTGGTGATTCACTACGAGATTCCCCGTCTCGACACGTTCGTCGCCGCGTGGCCATGGCTCGTGCCGGTGGGGTTGTTGGGCCTAGGCACGCTCTGGTTGCTGTGGCGCCGCAGCGCCGTGGGATTTTTGGCCGCGGTGGTGTTCCTTGTCCTTTCACCCACTCTGGTGGTGCCGATCATTACCGAAGTGGCGGCCGAGCGTCGCATGTACCTGCCCTTGGCGGCGTTGATCGCGATGTTGGTTTGTGGAGGCTACGCGCTGGCGGCGCGCGCCCAAGGAGCGTCAAGTACCGCTGAAGGTCACGAGCGCGACTGGCCGCTTGTGCCAACGGTCGGCGGCGCCTTGGTGCTGGTCGTGGTGCTTTTTGGATCGCTGAGCGTGCGCCGGCTCCTGGTGTACCAAAACGAACTGGCGCTGTGGCAGGATACCTTCGCACGACAACCGAACAATCCGGTCGCGCGCAACAACCTCGCCACTACACTTATCAATTTGGGAAATGACTTAGGAACCGAGCATAAGCACGAGCAGGCGCTTGCCTACTATCGCAAGGCGAGCGAGGTTCGCCCCGATGACGTGCTTGGGCATCTTGGCGTGGCCAATTCACTCTACTGTTTAAACCGCCTTGACGAAGCTGACGATCCGCTTTCACGCGCAGCCGCCTGCCATCCAAACGATGGCGACAGGTGCAAAATAGACGTCCTGCTGGGCATGGTGCGGATCGCGCAGCGGCGACCGGGCGAGGCGATTGAGCCCTTGCGACGGGCGTTGGCGATCGATTCCTCGGATCCCGTTACGCTGTACCTCTACGGCATGGCACTTGCGCGACAAGGTGACACGGCGCAAGGCGTCGAAAAACTGCTTGAATCAATACAAATCCGTTCCGACTTGCCCATTGCCCATTACGAGCTGGGCCGAGCGCTGTTTTCTTTGGGCAAGCCCGAGCAGGCGGTTGTTCATTTCCGAAAGGCCGTTGAACTATCACCAAACGAGGCGAATTACCGCCAGGATTTTGCCGCGGCGCTGTCCCGCGTTGGCAACATGGCAGACGCCGAAAATCAACTCCTGAAGGCAATCCAGCTCAATCCCCGCAGCGCCAATGCGCACAACCTGCTCGGCGTCGTCTACGTTCACAAAGGCAATTCAGCGGCCGCGATTGCCCAGTTCAAGACCGCGCTGGAGATCATGCCAACGCACCAGGACGCGTTGAAGAACATCGCGAAAGTGCAGCAGCAGGACCGCGCGCCACCCCGACCGACTCAACGAGCCGTCGGAGACTGATGCCGACCAGCGCCGGCCGAGTGTCTATGGCGTGGCCACGGCCGAGGTCTCGTGAAGCTCGGCCAGATGTGTCTGAAGATCGTTCCAGCGCTGGGCCAGCGCGCGATTCTTCTGAAATTCCTTCTTCATGTCCACGCGGGTCTGCGCGATTTCGGCGCGTAGCGCCTTGCATTGCGCTGTCATCATGTCGCGCTCATTACGAGACGTGGCCAGCTCTTTCTTGAGGTCCGCGATTTCCTTGGTGTGAAACGCGACCTGTTGCTTGGCATCAGCCACCGCGGTATCCAGCGACGCGGCATCCTTCTGGGCGGCAGCTTTCAGGTCGGCCGCCGTGGAAATCTGCCGATCCATTTCGTGAAACAGCATGCCGTAATCCGTCAATTGCCGTTCAAACTTCCCATCGATAACGCGCGACGGCGGATCGTTCGCTTCCGCCGGCTGATTGTCGCGCACGTAGTCCTTCACTCGTTCGGCCGGCAGCAGCTTGCCGAGCGCTTCTTGGTCGAGCCCCGTGAAGATGTCGTGCCGGTCGATCGGCATGACTTCGTAGAGCGTCCAGTTGCCGGGGCTGGTGGAAACTCGCTTCAACTGCCGGTCCGACATCCTCATGTTCGGTTCGAGCGTGACGCTCTTCTCGCCGGCTTCGGTGACCTGAAACTCGCCGAGATAACCAGTCGGATCGAAGGCAAAGACGACCATCTTCGCCGTCATGCGGTGCGGCACGGGCGCCTCGATCACCACGTTGCCTTTGCCAGTGTTGGAATTGAAGGCCCGCTCGGGATTGACGCTGGTCCAAACGCGGCCGCGATCGACCACGATGTCATGCAACTTGACGTTTGCTACGCGCACCTCTTCGGTGAGCGTGGCCAGGTCCGGCGGACCGTCGACCTGGCGGCCTAAGTCCTGCTCCCATTTGTTCACTTCCGAGCGCCAGGCCTGATTGGTCTTCAAGAGGCGCAGGGAGAAGTAGAAAAAGGGCAGCGTCGCCACCAGGATCAGCGCGATCAGCACCTTGCTCCAGATACTCATGGTGCTTCGCACCTCGCGGTGATCACGGGAAGTCGTCGAGACCCAGGACGTCGAAAGACACACCGGCTAGCGTTAGCTATAGGCCGGGTAACAACTTACGCAGCGCCGGCCTCCTTCGATATTAGGCACGCCCACGGCGCGTGTCAATTAGCGGAGACTAGGCAAGCTTCTCGACGCAAACCCCTTCTACGCCCGGGGTCTCGTAGGACCCCCGGTCGGTCCGGCAAAGTCATCCGGACCGCTACATTCGCTCAAGTCTTACGCAGATTAACGCCGAATTGTGGTACGGCGAAATGGAGGTTCCGCGCTTGCGCGATCTCCGAATAACGCGTCGCGTCGGGGCGACGACCGACCAGGGCGTGTAAGGATCTGACAGAGTGATGGCTTTGCACAAAGACCTCGGCGACTCTCGTCCGCGCGCGTTGGCGCCGCCTCGCCGCGCGGGTGTCTGGATATCGATTGCGCTGGCCGTGCTATCGGCGCCTGGCTGTACGCGGAACTTCTATCGCACGCAAGCCGACAATGAAGTCTCGTACACGGTCCATCAGTTATCGAGTTTGTACAAAACGCCCCTGGAGTACTTCAACGTCTACACCGACAAGCGATCGCGCTTGTTCGATCCGACGAACCCGGATCGGCCCCCCATGCCGCCCGATGATCCGGCCGCGCACAAGTTAATGCATGCCGTGAACTACATGCCGGGCTACCGCAAGTGGTACCGCAATGGCACGGTGCCGGTGGTGGACATGAATTGCTGGCAGCAGTATCTGCCGCCGCCTGACGAAGACGGCGCCATTCCGCTCGACATGGCGACGGCGATGGAGATATCGCGGTTGAACTCGCGCGACTATCAGTCGCAGCTCGAAACGCTTTATTTGGCGGCCATGGACGTGACGGCCGAGCGGTTTCGTTTCACCACCCAATGGTTCAACGATCCCAGCGCCACTTACAACAGCCTAGGTCCGTTGGCGGCCGGCGGACCGCAGGCGACTTGGACCCTTACCAACGACTTGCAGGCGCAAAAGCTCTTCGGGGGCGGCGGGCAGTTGCTGGTCGAAATCGCCAACACGTTGACCTGGAACCTGATCGGGCATAGTCAGACCAACAACACGATCGCCAGCTTCAGCTTGATGCAGCCCATTCTGCGCAATGCGGGCCGGGCTTTCGTCATGGAACGCTTGACGCTCGTCGAACGCACGCTCTTGTACAGCATTCGCCAGATGGAGCAGTACCGCCGGGCTTACTACGCCTTCATCGCCACGGGGCGCAGCACGGGCCTGGGCCCGCAACGCGTCGGTGGTGTGTTCGGCACGGCCGGTTTGGGCGGGTTTACCGGCGTCGGCACCAACGGCTTCGGACAGGTCGGTACGGCCGTCGCCGCTACGGCCAACCCGGCCCTCGGTGGCAGTACCAGCGGCGCCGGTGCCGCGCAGGCGAACGGTTTCATCGGTATCCTGCAAGACATCATGCAGATTCGCAATCAAGAGGCGAACGTTGCCGGCCTGCGCGACAGCCTGGCCCAATTGCAGGCGGCTTACGAGGCCGGGCGCATCGATCGTTTTCAGGTCGATTTGACGCGCCAGTCCTTATATCTCAACGAAAGCCAGGTGCTTAACGCGAAAGTCGTGATGGAGAACTTGCTCGACAACTTCAAAGTCACGATGGGCTTGCCGCCCGACGTGAATTTTGCCGTCAAGGATCCGTTCCTCGACCGCTTCCAATTGATCGACCCCAAGCTAACGAAGATTCAAAACCATGTGGTAAACGTCGTCGAGAAGGTGCGCAATCCAGCGGCGCCGCTCACGATCGAAGATTTGACCGACTACCTCCAAGACGTCGAGCGGGTACAGGCCGAGATCACCGGCCACTTGAACGTCGTCACCAACGATTTCGCCAAGCTTGACGAGCGTTTGCCATCGCGACGGGCGACGCTCGAACGGTTGCAACTGCGACCCGAATACGATCGAGGGGACGTCGAACCCGAGGCCTACAGCGTGAAACTGCTTGACGAGCGTGTAGAAACATTGAAGGACGACTATCAGGATCTACAGAATCGCCTGGATGCCAGCTGGAAAGACTTCGACGTGTTGCGTGGCGAATTGCCCAGCGTCGAGTCCGAAGCCGGGCGGCGCCACTTCCTGGATGCCATCACTTCGCTCTCGGCCCAGGTGCTCGAACTGACGCTGATCCAAGCCCGCGCCCGCCTTGACGCCATCGAATTGGTTCCGATCAATCTCCTGCCGTCGCAGGCCGTTGTCATCGCCAGCGCCAATCGTCCCGATTGGGCTAACACGCGTGCCAGCGTGATCGATGCCTGGCGATTAATCGAGTTCAACGCTAACCAACTGCGGGCCGGACTGAACGTCGTATTCAACGGCGATATTCAAACGCCGAATGGAAATGCATTCAATCCCGTGAACTTTCGCGGGTCGGCCGGGGATTTGAATGTTTCACTGCAATTCGACACGCCGCTGACGCGATTGAACGAGCGGAATGACTATCGGCAAGCGCTGATCGGCTACCAGCAAGCTCGCCGCCGCTGGATGGCGTATGTCGACACAATTCACCAGACGTTGCGCCAGGAAATCCGCCAAATCAATCTGAACCAGATCAACTTCGAACAAAACCGCGGCGCCGTGGCGATCGCCATCGAAAAAGTCGATATCGCGCGGTTGCGACTGATGCAGCCGCCAGCGCCCGGCGAGACCACGACTTTCAGCAACACGTTTGCTCGTGACTTGCTCCAGGCCCTGAACGATCTGCTCCAGGCACAAAACGACTTCATGAGCATTTGGGTGAACTACGAGGTGCAGCGGATCTCCTTGGACTTCGACCTGGGCATCATGCAACTCGACGAGCGCGGCGTATGGATCGACCGGGGGAATGTCGACGGCTCCAAGCTGCTCGAGGAGTATGCGCAGGAATGCGAGCCCGAGGCGTTGCCGTTCCGCTGGCAGGCCACCGAAGACGCCGAAAAGCAACAGCAGAAGCTACGTGAAGGCACGACCGAGGAAGAGCAAAAGGAAGAGGAGATTCCGCCGCCCAACCCCCACCCCACCGACAACGTGCAAAGCATGCCGGAGCCCGGGTCGGAAGAAGTCGTCGATTCGCTGGCCGAAAAGGCTCGCCAGGCGTTGGCCGCCACCCGACCGGTCAAGCTGGTCTCGCCCACGGGGCGCGCCGCCCTGAGGCAGAAACAACCGGCCGAGCGGCCTCAGGTTCCGCAAACGCCGTTTTGATTTACCGCTTCGGGGGGCTAGATGCCAGCACCGCCGGCGACCACCCCCTTTGTGGTTCCAGGGGCGAAAAACCGCGACCTCTCGGCGCGCCTGCCGGGTTGAATGATTATGGTGACAGGCCGTGCCACCTCGGCTACAATCAACGTGGGTTTATGCCTCCCCTCGCGGCCTCGCTACTGCCTACCCCCTGGTCCGTGAGCCCACTTGTCGCAATAGGTGACCGCATGTCGCGTACGCATCGCCCCTCGTTAGTCCTGGTCGCCGCTCGCCGGTCGACCGTGAGGAGCGGGTTTTCGCTCATCGGCCTGTTGGTCATGCTGCTGTTCCTGGGCGGAATCGGCGGCGGCGCGTATTGGTACCTGCGCCCCATGCTGTCGGGTGAAAAGCAGGAGACCACTTATCTGGTCGACCACGTCAAAAGCGGGGTTTTCACGCACGACGTGGTGGAACGCGGCGAAATCGAAAGCTCCAGTAACGTCGAAGTCCGCAGCGCGGTGCAATCGCGCAGCTCCGGGGCCGGCGGCGGCATGGCCATTATCGAGATCGTTCCCGAAGGCACCGTCGTGGCCGAAGGGGATCTTCTCGTCAAGCTCGACGACTCGTCGTTACGCGACGAATTGACGCAGCAGCAAAACGTGGTGAACGCCAGCGACTCACTGGTGATTCAATCCCTGGCCAACCTGGAAACGGCCAAAATCGCCAAGGAAGAATACGAACAGGGGACGTTCAAGCAGGACGAAGAGACGCTGCAAAGTGCCGCGTTCGTGGCCGAGGAGAATCTCCGCCGCGCCCAGGAATACGCCCGGCACAGCGAGCGGCTGGCTTCGCGCGGCTATGTCACGCAGGTGCAGCTCGAAGCCGACAAGTTCGCGGTTAAAAAGGCCGAAGCGGATTTGGCACTGGCGAACACCAAATTGATGGTCATTCGCACGTACACCAAGAAGAAAATGGTCGAGCAGCTCGACGCAAACATCAAGATCGCGGACGCCAAACTGAAAGCCGACGAGAAGACGAACGCCATCGATCGCGCCAAGCTGGAATTCATCCAATCGCAAATCGACAAGTGCATCATCAAGGCACCGGCCGCTGGCCAGGTGGTTTATGCGAACGAGAGCGGCGGTCGCAACGGCCAGGACGTCGTTATTCAGGAAGGGACGGTCATTCGCGAGCGGCAGGTAATCATCCGTTTGCCGGACCCGGAGAAAATGCAGGTCAAGGCACGCATCAACGAGTCGCGCATCGATTACGTACGGGAAGGTCTGCCCGTCATCATCCGTCTGGACGCTCTGCCGAACGTCGAGCTGGCGGGCACCGTCCGCAAGGTAAGCGATTATCCGATGCCGACGGGCTGGTTCGGTAGCAACGTCAAGGAATATGCGACCTTCATCCAGATCGACAACCCGCCAGCAGCGATGCGGCCAGGTATGACCGCCGAAGTGGCCATCCGTACCGAGCAATTGGAAAATGCTTTGCAATTGCCCTCGCAGGCCGTCTTCGAGCGCGGGGGCAAGCACTGGTGCATCGTGCCAGAGGGCCAGAACCTGGTCGCCAAGCCCGTGAAGATTGGGGCCACGAACGATAAGGTGGTTGTCATCAAGGATGGGCTGAAGAACGACGACATCGTGGTCAGCAATCCGCGCAAATACCTGAAGGACGTCGAACTGCCGGCCGCCAGCGAAGAGGACGACAAGCAAATGCTTGCCAAGATGCCTCCACCGCGCGACGACGGCGAGAAGTCGCGGCGCGTGGCCTCGGCCGAAGGCGGACCGGGCGGCGCACGCGGCAAGGGAGGCGGCGGGCGTGATCCAGCCACGATGGTGGCCGGCATGATGGAGCGGCTCGATAAGAACAGCGACGGTAAGCTCGAAGAATCCGAGATGGGCGATCTGCCCGAGCAATTCCGCACCGCTCTAAAAAGTGCCGACACCAATGGCGACGGCTTCACCGATAAGGCCGAGGCGATGAAGATCATGCAGGCCATGCGCGGCGCCGGTGGTGGCGGGGGCCGTCCACCGGGCACGGGCGGCGGAGGTGGAGCGGCGCCATGAACCTCGCCTTTCGAGTCGAGGATCTGAAAAAGGAATACGTGCTCGGCGGTGAAACGGTCCACGCTCTACGCGGTGTGACCATCGAAGTGCCCGAAGGCGATTACGTCGCCATCATGGGCCCCTCCGGTTCCGGAAAGAGCACGCTGTTGAACCTGTTGGGCTGCCTCGACCGGCCCTCGGGCGGCAAGTACTTTCTCGGCGGTGATGACGTCGCCAAGATGTCGGACAATCGCCTCTCCGAGGTGCGCGCCCAGCGCATCGGCTTCGTCTTTCAATCGTACAACCTCATCGCCCAACTCACCGTGGTGGAGAATATCGAAGTTCCCCTCTATTACGGCGGCCAGTTGAATTCCAAAACGCGCGCCCGCTGCAAGGAACTGGCCAAAATGGTCGGCCTGGGTGAACGATTAGGGCATCGTCCCACGCAGCTCTCCGGCGGTCAGCAGCAGCGCGCGGCAATCGCCCGCAGCCTGGTTAATGATCCCTACTTCATGCTCGCCGACGAGCCAACGGGCAATCTCGATTCCGTCACCTCGCACGAGATTCTCGATTTGCTCGCGCGGCTGAATCAGGAAGAGGGCAAGACCATCATCATGGTCACGCACGAAGAGGACGTCGCCGAGCGGGCCAAGCGCATCATTCGACTGAAAGACGGCCTCTTGCAATCGGATGTGCGGCGATGACCTTCGGACTTCGTACCTGGTCGCTGGGCGTCAAAAGTCTGCTTTTGCACCCGTTGCGCTCCCTCTTGACCGTGCTGGGCATCTTCATCGGCGTGGCCAGCGTGATCTGGCTCTTGGCCATCGGCGAAGGGATCAGCAAAAAAGCCCAAGAGCAGATCGAGAGCCTGGGCGCCGACAATATCATCGTTCGTTCGGTAAAGCCCCCCAATGAATCGCTCCCCGACAGCCGCGGGCCGATTCCCTATGGCCTGAAGCGCGAAGATTTCGAGCGCCTCATGACCATCAAGACCATCGATCGCGGGTTGAAAATCCGCGAGCTGCGCCGGCAGTTTCGCCATAACGACCGGCTGGTCGACGGGCGGCTCGTCGGCTGCACGCCTGAGTACGCCCAGGTCACGCACCTGGAAGTCGATCGCGGACACTTCATCACCGACGCCGAGATGGAGCAAAAGGAAAAGACGTGCGCGCTGTCGGCCGAGGTCGCCGAGCGCCTCTTCCCTTATGAGAATCCCATCGGCGAGAGCATCCGCATCGAGGAAGACTATTACGTCGTCGTGGGCGTCATGAAGCCGCGCGAATCGACCGCCGGCATCGGCGGGTCGCTGGCGGCCCAGGACTTTACCGATGACGTGTACATCCCGATCAGCACGCTGTGGACCCGCATCGGTGACATCGTGGTCACGCGGCGCAGCGGATCGTTCGAAGGCGAAATCCTCGAGCTCTCGCAAGTGACGCTGCGGGTCGACAAAGTCGATAACGTGCTGGCCACGGCCGACGTGGTGCGGAACATCATCTCCGCGAAACACCGCATTGCCGATTACGCGATCACGGTGCCGCTGGATCTGCTGGAGCAGGCCAAGACGACGCGCTTGATGTTCATCGTGTTCATGGGCTTGATCGCGGCCATTTCGCTCATCGTAGGCGGCATTGGGATCATGAACATCATGCTGGCCACGGTGACCGAGCGCACCCGCGAAATCGGCATTCGCCGGGCGCTCGGCGCCAAGCGAGCCGACATCACTCGGCAGTTCCTGGTGGAAACGATCGTGCTGTCGATCGTCGGTGGGCTTACCGGAGTGGCTGGGGGATTGACCTGCGGCGCCGTCACCGAGGCCGCCCGCTCTGGCATGGAGTATTTCTTTCCCCAAGTGATGGAAAACCTGCCCGAGGTCGTGCATACGATCGCGCCGCAGATCGTTCCGTGGTCGATTCCCGTGGCGTTCGGCATCTCGGTGGCGGTGGGTGTCATCTTCGGTCTGTACCCAGCCACGCGCGCCGCGGCGATGGATCCGATCGAAGCCTTGCGTCACGAGTAGGCTGTGGCGAGAAGATTTGCCACAGAGATCGCCGAGACCACAGAGAGAATGCGGTTACACGCCGGCGGAATGCCAGGTCGCGGAACAACGCTCGTTACCCGATGGGAGTTCCCTCGGTGACCTCGGTGCGCTCGCTGGCAACACTTCTGCTGCGCGATGTTGCCCCACTCTCCGAATTAGTTCGGCGCCGAATGCTCGGATTCGAGCTGGGAGATTTTTTCGACGCGCCGCGCGTGGCGCCCCCCTTCGAACTCGGTCCGCAGCCAGATTTCGACCATGCGGTCGATCAGTTTCTCGCCGAGCATGTCGGCCGACAGGCAGAGCAGATTCAGGTCGTTGTGCCGCCGGCTCATCTCAGCCGACAGATCATCGTGGCACGGGGCGGCCCGTACGCCGGGAAACTTGTTGGCCGCGATGCACATGCCAATGCCTGTGCCGCAGATCAGGATGCCACGTTCGACTTCGTGGGCGCTGACTTGCTTGGCGACGACGCAGGCGATATCGGGATAGTCGACGCTTGTGGCGTCGCGCGTGCCGCAATCGACCACTTCGTGCCCCAGCCGCTTGAGCAGCTGCACGATGTTTTCTTTGACATGGAATCCGCGGTGGTCGCTGCCAACAGCAATTTTCATTTTCTTGGCTCCCGCCCCGAAGGCGGCACGATCGATCTTTTGTTTACAACTTGATTTCTTCGGCCCAACTCACGACTTCGGCCTTGATCTGCGCGGCGCAACGTTCGTACATCTCGGGCGGTCCGCCAATCGGGTCGGGGATGTCCGCGCCGTTGCGGCACAAGAGCCGGACGCGATCGGCCGCATCGGGCCATTCGGCGACGATCGCCTGCCGGTGCGAACGGGTCATTACCAGGAGCAAATCCGCGTGCCGCACCAGGGTTTCCGTCAGCGGCTGGCTTTCGTGCCCCGACAAATCGATGCCCATGCGCTTGAGCACGGAGACCGCCTCGTTGGCCGCGCGGCCGCCGACCATGGCCGCCAGGCCCGCCGACGCCGCCACGACGCCATGATCCTCGACCTCGCTCGCCCGGCATTTCAGCCGATCGGCCATCGCCTGACGAAAAAGGGCTTCCGCCATCGGGCTCCGGCAGGTATTCCCCGTACACACGAAGACGACGATCGCGCTTCCCAGACGCTTGAGCGTTTGCGCCGAAACAACCCCCTGCCGAAGAACCTCGAAACGATCGTCGTAGATCCGCACCACGCTCGAAGGCTGTCCATACCGGGAGCGGCCGTCGTCCAGTACCACGTTCACTTCATCGCCGATGGCATCAACCACTTCCTGAGCCGTCACCGCGTCGGGCTCCCCTTTACGATTGGCGCTGGTCAAAACGATCGGACCGGCCAGCAATCGCAACGTATCGAGGATCGCATGATGCGCCGGGACGCGAAAGCCAATCGTCCCCTCGGGCGACACGGCTTGTTGCACCACGGGGGGCAACTGTTGGATCAAGCTTTCGGGATGGTGATCCTCGACCACCAGAGTCACGGGGCCCGGCCAGCAGCGGCGTGCCAGGCGCTGACCCAATGGGCTGATGTTCGGCACGAAATCCAGAGCGTCCTCGGCGCTGCGCACCGCGAGCGCCAAGGGGCGCTTCGGATCGCGATGCTTGGCCGTGATCAATTTATGGACAGCCGATTCGCACAAGGCTGACGCCGCCAGCCCGTAGACCGTCTCAGTGGGGAATGCGACGATCTTTCCTTCGGCCAATGCTTGCACCGCACGATGGACGACGTCGCGCGAATCTTCCGCACTGCGCAAATCGAGTACGACCGGCGGCATAAACTTGACTTGAGGCTGAGAAAGGGAAGCAATCCTGGATTCGCCGCGGAGGGCGACAAAGGCACCTCGGCAAACATACGACATCGCCACCGCGGCAGCGCAACAGATTACTATACGGGCGTTTAGGACGAGTGACAAGGGTCGAAAAATGATCGTCCTGGCCTTTAAAAACGCGACCAAATCTAGCCCTACTAAAGCCGCCCGGGCCGGCGTGGCCGACTCGGCCCAGCGGAGGCGTGTGTTTCGTGCGACAGTCGTTAAGCTGAGTTTTGAGAGGGTTATTCGGGCCCGAGCTTAGTTCGGCTTTCGCAGTTTTTGCTAGCGTTGACAGCTTCTTGAGAAATAGGACGAGCCCCGTTCACGATGCAGATAGGTTCTCACGCCAATCGCATCGCCAAGGAGGCTCGCCATGTGTCTTGTTACTTCGTTCGTC
>DASZWQ010000190.1 GCA_035546535.1 Pirellulales bacterium
CTCTTTGAGCATCGGAGGCAACGACTACGGCGGAAACGCCTTGAAGCTCTTGACCGGGCAGGTCGATCCGGTGGTCTTGGGAAACCAGGTCACGGCCAACATTTCCACGGCCGTCGACAACGTGCTGTCGGCGCATCCCGACGGCATGATCGTGTGGAGCGTCCCCGACATGTCGCTCACCGCCGAGGGCCAGACGTACGTCACGACACCGCAGTTACAGGCGCTGGCCGCGCAAATCATGGCCGACGTTAATCCGCAGTTGGAAGCCGCGATGCTGTCGCGTCACGTCGTCTACATTGACCTGGCCTCGGCCATGCACGACCTGGAGGCGAGCCCGCTCGTCGTTGGTGGTGTAACGATCGACACCAAGAACGCCAGCACCGATCCCACACATCTTTGGCAGAACAACATTCATCCGGGCACGGTCGGCAACGGCCTGTTCGCCAATCTGGCCATCGCCGCTCTTAACGTCGGGTACGGTCAACACATACCGTATTTCACTGACCAGGAAATTCTGGCGCAGGCCGGACTGAGCGGTAGCTACACGGGTCAAACGACGAACATCGACTACGCCAGCTACATTGTCACCGCGCCAGTGCCCGAGCCGGGCAGCCTGGCATTGTTAGTCATCGGCGCCTTGTTCACGGTCGTCGGCTATCGTTCTCGACGCCGACGCATCGAATAAATCGACACCGCCGTTGTTCGAATCGTCTCGCGCGGGCGGATTGCCGTGCCGTCCGCGCGAGACCGTGGCCATCGATCGATCGATCTGCAACTGATCGCTGCCCCAGCCGGTGCGACGAGCAGGCGGATGTGAGAGCATGCCAGGAGCCGGTTTTCGCGGTGGCCGTCAAGAATGGTGCGGCGGAATTGCCAATTCGCGACCTTTTGAGCCGCGATCCGTGGGTTGTGATTTGGGTGAGTTCCGATCAGAATTGATGGAACCCGCCTTCATGATCCTCTGCAACAACAAGCGCACTAATGCATCGTTCGAGCGACTATTGCCCCAGCGGTGCTCTTTGGTCTGGACTGGCGCTATGGTCCACGCTCCTGGCAATTGCCGGCTGCGGCTGGAGCACGACAAGCAAAGACGCTGGGAAGACAGCGCCTGCCAAAGTCGCACACCCGGTGAACGAAGTTGATCTGAATACGATCAAGCTCACGGCCGAGGCAGAGAAGCACCTGGGTATCGAAACGTCGCCGGTCGTGGCGCGGCGGGTCAACCGCGTGCGCGGATACGGTGGCGAGATCATGCTGCCGCCGGGATCGTCGACGATCGTTTCGGCCCCGGTGAACGGCACGCTGCAAGCCCCCTCGGAGAAAGGCGTGCCGCAACCGGGCGCGAAAGTGAAGCGCCAGCAGCCAGTGTTTCTGCTATTACCCCTCTTGTCGCCGGAGCGTGCCGTATTAACGCCGGCCGAGCGCATTCGTTTCGCCGAGGCCAAGAACGCGCTGGTCACCAGCCGCATCGACGCGGCCGGGCAAGTGCAGCAGTCCCAGGCCCAGGTCGACGCCGCGAAGATCGCGCTTGACCGTGCCGAGCGATTGCTGCGCGACCAGGCGGGCACGGTCCGCGCTGTCGACGACGCCAAGGCGCAACTCGAAATCGCCAACAAAGGGCTCGAGGCGGCATTATCGCGCCAAAAGGTGCTGGAAGAAATCCGTCTCGATGAGGATGCCGGCGAGCTGTTACCGCTGACGCTCGAATCTCCACAGGACGGCATCCTGCGGGCCGAACATGCCACGGCTGGCCAGGTGGTGGCGGCCGGGGCGCCCTTGTTCGAGGTGATGGATTGCGACCCCGTCTGGGTGCGCGTGCCCGTGTATGTCGGGGAAGCGGCCGAAATCCTGGCCGATCGACCGGCGCGCGTGGCAAGCCTGGCCGATCGCAGCGCGGCGCAAGCCCGTGCGGCACAACCGATCGCCGCGCCGCCGACAGCCACGGCGCTGGCCTCGACCGTCGACTTCTACTACGAATTGCCGAATTCCAGCGGCGAGCTGCGACCCGGCGCTCGCGTAAACGCCGCCTTGCCAGTGGCCGTTGAAGACGAAGCCCGCTTAGTGCCGTGGTCGGCCGTCGTACACGACATCAACGGCGGCACCTGGGTCTACGAACAGACGGCGCCGCAAACATTTGTGCGGCGGCGCGTGCAGATCCGCTTCGTCGATGGCGATCAGGCCGTACTCGATCAGGGGCCCGGCGCGGGTGCGGCGCTTGTAACTACAGGCGCGATGGAACTCTTCGGCACCGAGTTCGGCTTTGGAAAGTAGCTCATGACCTGGCTCGTCACGACGTCGCTGCGCTTGCGTGTGCTCGTGATCGCGCTATCCATGGTGCTCGTGATCTTCGGCGCGCGGACCTTGGAAACAACGCCGCTGGACGTCTTTCCCGAGTTCGCGCCCCCGCTGGTCGAGATACAGACCGAAGCACCCGGCCTGTCGACCGAAGAGGTCGAAAGCCTCATCAGTATGCCGCTGGAGAATGCGCTCAATGGCATTCCCTGGCTGAAGATCATTCGCTCGAAGTCGGTGCTGGGCTTGTCGAGCGTGGTGTTGATCTTTGAAAACGGCACGGACCTGATCCGTGCGCGGCAGGTCGTGCAAGAGCGGCTGGCCGCCGAAACCAGCCGTCTGCCGGCCGTCGCGCGGCCGCCCGTCATGCTTTCCCCCCTGTCGTCGACCAGCCGAGTGCTGAAAATCGGCATGACTTCGGACACGCTGTCGCAAATGGATATGACACTGCTCGCGCGGTGGACGATCCGGCCGCGCCTGATGGCGATCCCCGGCGTGGCGAATGTGGCCATCTGGGGTCAGCGCGACCGGCAATTTCAAGTCCTGGTCGATCCCGAACGATTGCAGGCGCACGACGTCACACTGCCGGCGGTCGAACGAGCAGCGCTCGAAGCGACGGCGCTGGCCAGCGGCGGATTCTGGGATACGCCGAACCAGCGCATCGCTTTACGGCAACTGATCGAGTTGCGCAATGCCGACGACCTGGCCAATGCGGTCGTCGATTATCGAGCCGGCGCGCCCTTGCGATTGGGCGAGGTTGCCGACGTCGTCGAAGGATTTCCACCGCCGATCGGCGACGCCATCATCAACGATGGACCAGGGCTGCTCTTGATCGTCGAAAAGCAGCCCTGGGGTAACACACTTGCCGTGACGCGCGCCGTCGAAGCCGCCTTGGAGACATTGCGGCCCGGCCTGGCCGGCGTCGAACTCGACGCCACGATCTTCCGGCCCGCCACGTTCATCGAGCGGGCGCTCGATAATCTGTCGCACGCCATGCTGCTGGGGTGCGTGCTCGTCGTGGCGGTACTCGCGCTGTTCCTGTTCGATTGGCGCACGGCGCTCATAAGCATCACGGCCATACCGTTATCGCTGATCGCGGCGGCGCTGGTGTTGCATTACTGGGGCGCGACCTTCAACACGATGGTCGTGGCCGGATTGGTTATCGCACTGGGCGAAGTGGTCGACGACGCGATCATCGACGTCGAGAATATCCAGCGCCGGCTGAGACAAAACCTGCTTTTGGACAAGCCGGCCCCGGTGTTCGACGTTGTGCTGCAAGCATCGCTCGAAGTGCGCAGCGCCGTCGTTTACGCCAGCTTGATCGTGACCTTGGTCTTTGTGCCGGTGCTGTTTTTGGACGGCGTGGCAGGCTCGTTCTTTCGGCCCCTGGCGATCGCATACATTCTGGCGATCTTGGCATCGCTGGCCGTGGCGCTGACGGTCACCCCCGCGTTGTCGCTGGTATTGTTACCGAGCGCGGCAGGACGGAAGCGCGAAGAAGCGCCGTTGTCGCGTTATTTGCAGGACGCGTACGTGCGCATGCTACCACCGCTGTTGGCGCGGCCAGGGACCTGCGTGGCCGTCATCGGGGCCACGTTTCTGGCGACCGTGCTCGGCGTATTAAAGCTCGGCGAGGAATTCTTGCCGAACTTTCAGGAAACAGACTTCCTCATGCACTGGGTCGAGAAGCCGGGCGCCTCGCTCGACGCCATGCGGCGCATCACGATCCAGGCAAGCCGTGAGCTGCGCGCGATACCCGGCGTGCGGAATTTCGGCTCGCACATCGGCCGCGCCGAGGTGGCGGACGAAGTCGTGGGCCCGAACTTCACCGAACTGTGGATCAGCGTCGATCCCGACGTCGATCTGACGCAAACCGTCAACCAGATTCAACACCTGATCGACGATTATCCCGGCTTGTACCGGGACGTGCTGACCTATCTGAAGGAACGCATCAAGGAGGTGTTGTCGGGCGCCGGTGCGACCATCGTGGTGCGAACGTTTGGCCCAGATCTGAACGTTTTGCGCGCCAAAGGAGAAGAAATCCGGGCCGCCATCGCTGATGTGTCGGGCGTGCAAAACCTGAAAGTCGAGCCGCAGGT
This sequence comes from Pirellulales bacterium, assembly GCA_035546535.1. Taxonomy (NCBI): domain Bacteria; kingdom Pseudomonadati; phylum Planctomycetota; class Planctomycetia; order Pirellulales; species Pirellulales bacterium. The sequence goes on from DASZWQ010000190.1 coordinate 4,392, forward strand.
GCTGGTGCCGCAATTGCAAGTACGCGTGCGGCCTGATGCCGCAGCCCGGTTGGGGCTGACGCACGCCCAGGTGCGGCGGGCGGTGGCGACGCTAGTGAATGGCACGAAAGTGGGCGAGATTTACCAGGATCAGAAGAGCTTCGACGTCGTGGTCCGCGGCGTGCCGAAGCTGCGTAGCGATTTATCGGCGCTCTCACGATTGCCGATCGACCTGCCCACCGGCGGCCACGTAGTGTTGGGAGATGTGGCCGATTTGCACATCGCGCCGGCGCCGAACGAGATCAAGCGTGAATCCGCGTCGCGTCGGCTGGATGTAACGTGCAACGTCGCGGGGCGCGACTTGGGCAGCGTCGCCCGCGAGATCGAAGAGCGCGTGCGAGCGTTACCCTTTGATCGAGGGTACCATCCCGAGTTCCTCGGCGAGTACGCGGCTCGCGAACAATCGCGCCGGCGGCTGTTCGCCCTTTCGGCCCTGTCGCTCGTGGGTATCCTGCTGCTCTTGCACGTTGATTTTCGCTCGTGGCGGATGGCACTGTTGGTATTCTTGACCATTCCCTTTGCGCTTGTGGGGGGCGTGTTGGGCGCCGTGCTCCAAGGGGGTGTGCTGTCGCTGGGGTCTCTGGTTGGATTCGTGACCGTCTTGGGCATCGCGGCGCGCAACGGCATCATGCTGGTAAGTCATTTCCGGCACCTTGAGCGCGAGGAAGAGGAACCCTTCGGCATCGCGCTCGTAATGCGCGGGGCCCGCGAACGATTGGTGCCGATCTTGATGACGGCCCTGTGCACAGGCTTGGCGCTAGTGCCCTTGGTGGTCGGCGGGAATCGTCCCGGCCATGAAATCGAGTATCCGATGGCGGCGGTCATTCTGGGCGGGCTGGCCACGTCGACGATTTTGAATCTGTTCTTGTTGCCGCCAATTTATTTGGCGTTCGGCAAAGTGTCGGAAGACCACGAGTCGACGGTGCCACCACTGCATCGCTAGCAGCGCCAGCCCGACGTCGGCCTGCCGTGATTTCGCCGCGTGCGCTCGTGTACTCGCGAAAATGCACCGCCTCTAACGCCGCATGCATGCGGGGCGCAGGAATCTAATTATCCGCGAGTGCTTATCGGACCGAAAACCCTTGATAGGCCTGCCTTTCGCGTGACAGCTCTCGCCGGACTTCTTGCTCGCCTCTCTTCATGATTCCGCTTACCACTCGCCACGCACCGCGCGAAGAATCGGTGCGCCCTCCAGGCGCCGGCGGTGCGCCGCGCGCGAATTTCTATATTCATCGTTGGATGGTGATACTCGTGTACGTCGTCGCTTCACTGCGCGCGTTCTTGGCGAGCGCGCAGCCGGCGCCCGTTCCTTCGTCCGCAAGCGCGGCGCCGTCTCTCGTGCGCCCCGCGGTCACGCTGGCTCCCGCACTGAGTAATCCGTCGAATGTCCAGGGTAGAGTTTCGCGTGCGCCTGCGCGACTGCCACCGCCGGCCGGAGCGGTGCAAGGCGGCACGCCCAAGGCGCGCACGACCAGCGAGGTTCTTAACGTGCGTGCCGAACAGATACCGGTCGGCAACCCGCCCGTCGGGCCGCCGGCGGGCCCGGTGCGGTTGGCGCCGGTGCAAATCAACCTGCCGGACGCGATCGAACTGGGGCTGCGGCAGAATCCCGATATCATCACCGTTCGCCGCAACGAAGGAGTTGCCATCGGCGTGCTGGGCGTCGCCGAGACTTATCCTTTCAATCCCTTCGTGCAAGTGAACGTCACGCCGCTGCAGACGAACAACGGCACGGGCTCGACGATCTATAACTACGTGTTGATGATGCAGACGATTCAGCTCGCCCATCAACAGCAGTATCGTGAGGAAGTTGGCGGTGCGGCGTTGAACTCGGTGCGGTGGAACATCGTGCAGGCCGAGCTGCTGAATGTGGCCATGACCGAGCGGCTATTCTTTACCGCACTCTATCAGCATGGTCTGCGCGATCTGGCCATGGCCAACGCCGCCATGAACGACGAACTGCTGCGGATTTCGACGAAGCAGTTCGAAGCGGGGCAGATCTCGGCCGCGAACCTGGCGATCATTCAAATCGATCACCGCGCCTCGCACCGGCAGGAGCGATTGGCCGAGGCGAACTATCAAACGGCCATGTTAGACCTGCGCCGGCAATTGAATATCTCGCTGGCGGCGCCGTTGGATGTCATGGGCGATCTGGACGATTGGTGGTGGGCCGCCGGCAACGCCGAGAATCTGCTGCACCTGAAATGTCCGCAAGCCAACGTCGCACCCGGCGAATGGCCGGCCATCGATGAATTGGCTGCTTCACGTCCCGACGTAATGGCTGCGCGGGCCGACGTGGCCACGGCCCGAGCGGCTGTGCGCCTGGCAAACGCCAACCGTACGCCGGACATCCAGGCCGGCCCTTACTACCAGCGCACCGACAACGGCGTTACGTTCTTCGGTTTTCGCTTGCATCGCGACCTGAACGTATGGAACGACTTTACGCCCATGCTGCGCCAGCGACAGGCCGAGCAGCGCCAGCGGCAAACCGCGATGGAGCAATTGCAGGCCCGGGCCAGGATCGAAATCGAGGCCGCCATCAATCGCTACGAGCGGGCCCGCTGGATCATCAACGAAACCCAGGATTTGATGGAATACTTGCCACGCGAAATTGCGCGGCTGGAAGAGCAATTCAAGGCCGGCGAAGTCGACGTTGTGCAAGTCATGCAGGCGCGGACGAGTCTGATCAATGCCCGGCGGGCCAACTTGGATTGCCTCAACGAATTGGCCCAGGCATCGGCCGTTCTCACCGCAACCACGGCCGTGCCGCCGCAGGCCATCGTACAGCCGGCGCAGAAGCCGTGATGATCTACACCGCCTGCTTGCTCTGTCACGCCACGAAACGACCACCCCGTCGCCGCCAGGCGGCAATGCCAAATCCCAGCGCCGCCGTGGCCGCCATTCCCCAGGTGCCCGGTTCAGGAACCCAAGGGGTGTTGGTGTTGTGCTGCGCGAACAGCCAATCGTAAAGCCCGAACTCCTGGGTTTGCGCGTCGCCGTAGACCTGTTCCCAGATGTCGTGTCCGCCGCCCGGGATCTCGGTGAACAAAGGCGAACCGCCGGCGGCGGTCATGGCGTTGATCATGTTGATCGTGTCGGTCACCGGCACCGTGGCATCGGCCGAGCCGTGAAAGGCCCAGGTAGGAATGTCCTTGATCACGGACGCCGTTGATGGGTCACCGCCCCCCGACAACGGCACGGCCGCGGCCCACAGGCTTGGAAACTCGTCCATGTAGGTGAAGGTGCCGAATCCACCCAGGGACAGGCCCGTGATGTAGATGCGGCTGGGGTCGATGGGATATTCGGCCATCACCTGCTGCAGAATATCCATCGTGCGGTCGAACGGATCGTCGGCGCCGAAGCTGCCTGCGTATGGATAATCGGTCAATTGCGGCGCCAATAAGAACGAGGCATAGGCGTCGCTTTGCGTGGCCTGGATCAAGCCGTCGATGTGATTCGACACCTGCGCGTAGTTGTCGATGCCTCGTTCGCCTGAACCGTGCAAGAACAGGACCAGCGGGAATTTCTCCTCGGGCTCGGAAGCCGATTGAGGCGGAACGAACAAACGATAAGGCATCGGGTACTGACCGTTAGGATCGTAAACCTCTTCCAGAGAGTTCTTGACGAGCGGATCGTCAGCCAGCACCGCATGGGGCGCGAAGGCGGCCAAGACCATCAAAGCGAAAACCGCTGCCGTGCGTCGACCGAGCCGTCGCCGCGCCGCAAACAAAAAGCCGACAAGCGGCAGCGCGGCCAGCGCGAACGCTGGCGGCTCGGGCGCGATCGAAACTTGCAGTGTGTATTCTCCCCCGACCGCCGCCGGTCCCAAGGGACCGTTGGTCGGCGGCGTGTAATACCCGACGGCTATGGTGTACGTGCCGGGCTGCGCGAACGTGTACTGCAAATAGGCGTCGCGCGAGGTGCTGCTGCCGTGGCCGCCATAAGTGGAAGAAGCGTCGTCGTCCGAGGCCAGCAGATGCCCGGCGGCATCGTACAAGAAAAGCTGAGAATCGAACGTGGCGTTATCGATATCGAAGATACCGATCGCGGCGGCCTGACCGACCGTGAAGCTGAAATAGTGCAGGTTTCCGTCGAAGGCTCCATGGATCGTGGCATGCGGCATAATCGCCGACGTGTTGAGAATGTCGTTACCAACATTGGGGTCAAAGTTGCGGTTGAAGGCGCCGTTGATGGATTGTGCCAGCGCGAGGCTAGTGTTTCCGGCAATGCTTTCGAGCACCGGTCCCGGACTGGGCGTGGGAATGCTGTTGCCCACCATCTGCCCTTGCACCTGCAGGTCGACATAAATCGGGCCGAGGTCCGAGCTGCCCGCCGAGATGAAAACCGAGGTATCGATCGGCACGCGAACTTGCCAATTACCGCCGGCGAGCTGCGTCAGGCTGCCGGTCTGTCCGCCGTTTTGCGCCGCGTAGCGTTCGCTGAGGTCATAGCGCTGGCTGCCCAGCGTGGCCCCTATTCCCGATTGGCCTTGCACGTCGATATTGGTGGAAATCGACAGCCACTGATCGGCCGTGAATTGGTACTGGTTAGCACCGGTCGGATTGAGGTTCGTGATTTGGTAGGCGCTGAAGTAGTCGGCCCAAAAGTCTCGCACCGCGGCGACGGCCGTGGCGGGAATACCGAGCACGCCGTCGATTCGCACGCCCAGGAATGCCGGCGCCGTGCCGGTCGCGCCGAGCGGTAACGGTTCCCAGGTGCCGCTCGATTCTCCGTACATGCTGCCACCGCCAAAGGTGATGGTGCCGGCGCTCGTATCAACGTCGGCCGCCATGAGTCCGGCGAACATTCCTTGCGTGCCATCGCTGAAGCCGGGCACTCCCAGCCCTTGCGTCCCCTGGCCGTGCGTGACGACGGTCAGATTGATCTGCGGAATTTCGATCGTGGCGGTGGCCGTCACAACGCTCTGCGCGGGATCGATGGCAAAGTACATTTCGTCGCCAGCCGCGACGTGACTTACCGGCAAGAACAAACAGGCACAAGCAAAGAGCGCGCAGAACGAAAGACGCAAGAAACGAGACATTGGCTGCCCCCGTTGGAGTAAAGAAGATTGGACGTAATCCGGCTAACTGCTGCGGAGAAAAAAGCTTGCAGTAGCGGCTCCAACTCTTCGGGGCAAAAAGGTCATCGCGCCGCAGGCGACTTGAAAATAGTCAAAGTGGCGGCAGCGCGACGTTGTGGATTAACTAGCTTTACCTTAGGACTATACAAATCAACCGACGCAAAAAAGCCGCTATCATACGGATGTGCGGCTTTATCAATAAAGAGATTACAAAGCGCCAACAATGATATCAATAAGTTAAACCAGGTTTTTTTCCAGAGCGTCACTCGGGGGCCCCCGGCAGGAAGAATGCGGAGCGCCGCCGAATGCTAGCGCAACGGGCTGCCATCAATGTGCTTCTCAGTCGGCTCGCGAAGGAGCAAACCATGCGAGGATTCGCTGAAGCAACGAACGAGCCTTTATTATACGCCGTGCCTGAACAATGCCGTCCGGCAGCTCGGTAATTTCAAACCCGACCATTTCGTGTCTGAGCTTGTCGATCTGTTCCCCCCTGGTCAGCGGACGGTTCGGATTCTCCGCGGGCGGCGGGGCGATCGGCAGTTGCTCGGGAATCGATGATCGAGGGCAAAAGCCTTTGAGGCTGCCGCTGGGGTCGCGCGAATCGAAACTATCTTTCACGTAGGGACGCGCGCCGTCGCACCACTCGAAGGGCGTCTCCAGATAATCACGTTCGGCCTGGTGCAGCTCGCGCACGCTCGCGTCGTAATTGACAAAAACGTACGGATACGGGTCAAGCGCCGCCTCTGCTGGCGAAACGACCGAATGCTTTTGCGGTTGCGACATGGCAGAAACCAGCGAAGCTGGCGAATCTGAGTGCAAACGGTTGCGAAGTGCCGGCACTTCTTGCCCTAGCAACCGTTGCCTATGATAACCGTTTCGCGGGCCCGTAGCTCAGTGGTTAGAGCAGGGGACTCATAATCCCTTGGTCGTGTGTTCGAATCACACCGGGCCTATTGCCGCAGTCGCTGATTCAACTCCGCAATGTACTGATTGAGTGGTACCCAGTCGGAGATTATGGCCGAGGCCATCAGGCATTTTTCCAACGCCTCTCTGGGCTTTCCCTGGCCGTCGAGCGCTCGGCCCCACATCCAGTAGGCGCGCCAGTCGCGCGGATTCAGCTTCAGCGCCTGCTCGCTCTTCTTAATGGCCTCGTCAAACTTTCCCAGGCCGTTAAGCGATTCGGCCCAGTTCGACCAGTTGAGCGCTCGTTGCGGATTCATGCGCGTGGCAATCGCGTGAGCCGCGTCGGCCTCGGCAAAGCGCGAGAGGTTGTCGAGCGTATTGCCCAGGCCGTCGTAGGTCCACCAGGCGGGCGACAGCGCGACGGCGAGCCTGCGTTCGGGCAGCGCCTCGTCGTAGCGACCGAGGTTATCCAGCAAGTTGGCGTACGTCTGATGGACGATCGCCGGGCCTGGGTGCCAGCGTTCCAGAATCTTCTTGAAGGCGATGACCCCCAGTTCGTTGCGGTCCCAGGTTCGACATTGCACGGCCAGCATCCAGCGAACGATCACGTCGTCGGGATATCGGTCGGCTAGTTTCTCGAAATCCGCGAACGCGCGATCCACATCCGCAGGCGGTCCTTTGTGAAGTTGTTCTGAATCGAGCTCGAGCATGGCTTCGGCACAGCGGGACGAAGGCGTGCGCCGGCCACACATCAGTACCGCGGTGAAGGTCTGAAAGGCGATCTCCTTGTCGAAACGACTGCGCAAGCACGCCGCGCGCAGAAACAGGGCTCGCTGCGCCGGACGAATCGCCCGGAAGTTTTTCATCTTGTGATCGTGGGCGGCTTTGAAATCGCCGCGCCGAAGAAAATCGACGAGTTGCAACGCTGCCGGGTAACGGTTTAGTTCCGTGCCGAGCAATCGTTCGGCTTCGCCCTGCTTGCCGGCCGATAAGAGCGCCAAGAATCTGGCTTCGAATCCTTCGTCATTCGGTGGTACTGCCGCTTGATCGGCGGGCGCGCTCTGTACGACGAGAGGCTGGAGCCAACGCTGCACCTTCTTGTCGTCCTGCTCGTGAAAAAGGAACAGGGTCGTGAGAGCGACCGCAGCCAGTGAAACCAATGGGCGGCCGCCCAATGTTGGTACTTCCCCGGCAACAGCGCGCGCACAGGGTGAAACCGCCGTTGTGATCATGCGTCGGGTGCCCTGCGTAATGGACCGTGCCGTCGTGTCCCGAAAACGGCTGCACCGGCAGCTGAAAGGTCGCCCTCCGGAAACTCTACTTCGAAAACGCGCCGGACGACTCGGGTCACGCATTGCACCGAGAAACGATTCGGCAAAAACCAAAGTTTGCAACGCACGGTGCAAACTTGTTGGGCAAACTTGTTGGGCAACGTGGAAATGCCAATCACGGCCTTGCTGCTCCGCGGCTCTCTCCGACGCTGCCGGCCGTGTAAAGTCCGCTTACGGACCGATTTTGGCGGCCGACTGTCGGTCGCATGGCACCATTGACCCTGTCGCCCCACGAGATACGCTTGTCTGTGCAGTTCGGCACCTTAAGGCGGCCGGCAACAACCCTTTTGTCAGGCGGCAGGAAGCAGACTAACTCGTTATGCAGACACAACTAGCGGTTTTGGGAGGCGGGCCTGGCGGTTATACCGCGGCCTTTCTCGCGGCAGACTTGGGAATGGATGTCGTGCTCGTCGACGCCGAGCCACGGCTGGGCGGGACGTGCCTCTTGCGCGGCTGCATCCCCTCGAAGGCTCTGCTCCACGTGGCCCGCGTGCTCGAGGAAGCGAAGGAGATGGCCGACTGGGGCGTCGCGTTCCAGCAGCCACAATTGGCGATCGACGCCATTCGCGCGCGCAAGGAAAAAGTCATCGGCACGCTCACCGGCGGCTTGAAGCAGCTCGCCAAGCAACGCAAGGTGCGCGTCGTGCATGCGCGGGCCGTTTTCGAAAGTTCGCAAGCCCTGGTCCTGACCGGCGGCGATCCCGCAACTTATGAGGGAGACCGGCTGAGCTTCGAACATTGCATCCTGGCGTCGGGCAGCGTGCCGGCCAAAATACCCGCCTTCGACCTGCCGACCGACCGCGTGATGGATTCCACCGGCGCGCTCGAACTGCGTGACGTTCCGGAGAGCTTGCTGGTCGTCGGCGGCGGCTACATCGGACTGGAGCTGGGCACGGTCTATGCCGAACTAGGTAGCGCCGTGACCGTCGTGGAATTGACGAGCGGCTTGTTGCCCGGCGCCGATCGCGACCTGGTGCGCCCCTTGCACGGGCGACTGAAGGATCGCTTCAAGGAAATTCTGCTCGATACAAAGGTCGTGTCGCTCACGGACAAAGGGGATTCGATCGAGGTGGTCTTCGAGAATGCTGCCGGTCAGCGGACTGAACGGTTCAGCCGGGTGTTGGTCTCGGTCGGACGCAAGCCGAATAGCGCCGGCCTGGGCCTGGAAAACACGAAGGTCGAAATCGACAAACGCGGCTTCGTGCAAGTCGATCGCCAGCAGCGCACCGCTGATCCGCGCATTTCGGCCATCGGCGACGTGGCGGGTGACCCGATGCTCGCGCACAAGGCAATGTACGAGGGACGGATCGCGGTCGAGGCGATCCTGGGCGAGCCCGCCGAGTTCGACGCGCTGGCCATTCCCGCCGTCGTCTTTACCGATCCGGAAATCGCGTGGGCGGGGTTGACCGAAGAACAGGCGCAGCGCGAAGGTCGCGAGGTCGAGATCGCCCGTTATCCGTGGGCAGCGATTGGCCGAGCGCAGGCGCTCGGTCGAACCGAGGGGTTGACGAAAGTCGTGATCGATCCGCACAGCGAACGCATCTTGGGAATCGGCATCGTGGGCATCAACGCCGGCGACATGATCAGCGAAGGAGTGCTGGCGATCGAGATGGGCTGCACCGTGCGCGACCTCACTTCGATCATTCATCCGCATCCGACGCTGAGCGAAACCGTCGGCGCGGCCGGAGAAGTGTTCCTCGGCCTGGCCACGGAAATCTACCGGCCGCGGCGTGAAAGGCAGGAGGCCCAAGCGCCATGACGCAGGCGGCGGTCGATCTCTCCACGCGCCACGAACCGGTCTCGCAGCTTTTTCCACGCCTGGCAAGCGCCGCGGACGCCGAGCGCTACAAGCTGAGCGACGAACAGGTCCGTTTCTTTCACGAAAACGGCTACGTGTCGGGCATCCAGGTGCTCGACGACGCGCAGGTCGAGGCACTGCGCGAAGAGCTGGCCCGCTTGTTCGATCCGAACTGCCCAGGGCACGAATTCTTCTACGAATACCACTCGAACGAGTCGACCGATCCGGCGCGGGTGTTGTTTCACGCGCTGGGCGCCTGGCGAATCACGGCGGGTTTTCACGATTTGCTCTGGCATCCGGCGTTCACGGTGCCCGCCTCGCAATTGTTCGACGGCGCCGTGCGGTTCTGGCACGATCAGTTGTTCTGCAAGCCGGCGAAACACGGCGGCGTCGTTGCCTGGCACCAGGATTATTCGTATTGGACGCGCACGCGCCCCATGGCGCATCTGACCTGCTGGATCGGGCTGGACGATGCCGACCGAGACAACGGCTGCTTGCAATACATTCCAGGCAGCCATCGCTGGGACTTGCTGCCGATCACGGGCCTGGCCGGCGGCATGGACGCGATTCGCGAGGTGCTCACGCGCGAGCAGGTCGCGCAATTTCAACCGAAGGCGATCGAGCTCACGAAAGGGCAATGCGCCTTTCATCATCCGCTCATGATTCACGGCTCGTTCGAGAATCGCACCGATCGGCCACGCCGCGCGGTGGTAGTAAACGCGTTTCGCGACGGCGTTTGTTCGGGCGCGAACGAACCGCTCTTGGCCGGCGTTCCGCCGATTCCTGCCGGACAACCGATGGATGGCCAATTCTTTCCCCTCTTGTACCGACCGCCGACAGGGTGATCGAAGCGGGCGTTCGAGTCGCGGGCGTTCGAGTCGTACGCCGCTCCCCCTCTGCAGGGAGTCTCGCAAAAAGGGCGCGGCAATCCGCGTTCGCAGCTCGCTCCTGTTTTGATTGACTAATCCGCAGGCCGCATTTACAGTGCCACGCGGGGAAGGGCGATTCGTCGGCCTCGTCAGATTGGCCGATGCCCGGGGTGCAAGGCGGGGGCTTTCTCGCTGGCGCTCCGGCTTCAGAACCGGAACAAGAGAACAGCTGATGCACCAGCGACAATATCGACGGACCGAGCGGTCAATCCCTGCCAAAAACCGCCGACCGCGTGCCAGGACGCGCGTCACGCTCGTCGAAATCCTGGAAGTGCGATACCTGTTGGCGATCGACACCACGATCGGGCCAACGAACTTCGCAGCTGCCGTCGCGACGCCGACGTTCGAACTTTGGAATCCAGCCGGCTCGTCCGAGCCAAACGGCTCGGCAGGACCCACGGGTTATGGTCCCAATCAGATCGCGCAAGCCTACGGCTACAACCAGATCCTGTTCAGCGGCGGCATCGTCGGCACGGGCGCAGGACAGACGATCGCCATTGTCGACGCGTACGACACGCCGACGATCGCGCACGACTTGCAAGCCTTCGACGCATTTTACGGCATCCCTGATCCACCGTCCTTTATCCGAGTAGCCCAAGACGGCTCCACGAACTACCCAGGTGTCGATCCCGCTGGCGCTGGCCACAATAATTGGGAGGTCGAGACGGCGCTGGATGTGGAGTGGGCGCATGCGCTGGCGCCACAGGCCAACATTCTGCTGGTCGAAGCAAAGACCAACGGCGCGGATTTGGATACGGCCGTTGATTTCGCCCGCAACTATCCCGGCGTCTCCGTCATATCGATGAGCTGGGGCAGCTCCGAATTTGCTAGCGACGACCCGCTCTTTACGACACCGACCGGCCACACTCCCATCACGTTCATCGCTTCCACGGGCGATAGCGGCGCGCCCGGCGAGTATCCGGCGACTTCGCCCAACGTCTTGGCCGTGGGCGGAACGACGCTGACCTTGAACGCGGCGAACAATATTTCAGGAGAAACCGGCTGGAGCGGATCGGGTGGCGGGATCAGCACGTTGGAGACGCAGCCGACCTATCAAACCGGCGTGGTGACGCAAAGCACCTCGCGTCGTACGATCCCCGACGTTTCGTTCGACGCCAATCCGAGCACGGGCGCCGCGATCTACGATTCGTACAACAACGGCACGACGACCCCCTGGACCAAGATAGGCGGCACCAGCTTTTCCGCCCCGAGTTGGGCCGCGCTGATCGCGATCGCCGACCAGGGGCGCGTTGCCGCAGGCTTTCCCACGCTCAACGGGCGCAATGACACGCTGCCGGCGCTCTACAGCATGCCGAGCACGTATTTTCACGACATCACCAGCGGCAACAATGGCTTCGCCGCCGGCCCCGGATACGACCTGGTCACCGGTCGCGGCAGTCCGGTCGCGAATCTTATTGCGCCGGCCCTGGTGACTTCCCAAAACATCGTCGGCACCGTTTTCGACGACACCAACGATGATGGGATTCCGGATGGCACCGAAACAGGCCTGGCAGGCTGGACGGTCTACCAAGACGTCAATAACAACGGCGTGCTCGATCCGCCGGCTTACACGACGGTCAGCTCATCGGGCTCACCCCTGACGATTCCCGACGGCAGCGGCAATGTGACGTCGACCTTGACCGTGGGCGCGCTGGCCGGATCGATCATGGATCTGAATGTCAACCTGTCGATCCAACACGCGCGCGATTCCAACCTGACCGTTACGTTGATCAGTCCGAGCGGCACTAGCATTCCGCTCGTCAGCCACAGCGGCGGCACGGGCCAGAACTTCACCAACACGACGTTCGACGATCAGGCGGGCACGGCCATCACGAGCGGCACCGCTCCCTTCAACGGCAGTTTTCGGCCGGCCAGCCCGCTATCGGCCGTGATCGGGCAAAATGCGCAGGGGAACTGGCGGCTGGTCGTGTCCGACACCGTCTCGGGCAACACGGGCGTGCTCAATAACTGGTCACTGAGCGTCCTGACGGCCAGCGAGCCTACCACCACGACCGACAGCGGCGGCCACTATCTGTTCCGCAATGTACCGGCGGGCACTTACAACATTCGTGCCATTCCGCCGGCAGGCTTTACACAAGTCTCGCCCGCCGGCGGTGTGAATACCGTCACGGTCACGCCTGGCGTCTTCGCTCCCGCCCAGGATTTCGCCGAAGAGGGATCGAGCATTTCGGGTGAGACGTTCCTCGACGCCGACGGCAACGGCCAGCTGGATTCTGGCGAGATTCCTTTTCCGACAGGGACGTTTGATGACCTGAACAACAACGGCGTATTCGACTTGACGTCGCAATACACGGTGGCGTCGACCGCTGCGCCGCAGCCGATTCCCGACCAATCGACCATATTGTCGACGCTGAACGCCGTCGGCATGAACGGCACGATCACGGATCTGAATGTCACGTTGTCGCTCAATCATGCGAACGACTCCGATCTGGCGGTAACCCTGATTACCCCCGATGGCACGTACATCCCGCTTATCAATCACAACGGCGGAAGCGGCGCCAATTTTGTCAGCACGACTCTGGACGATCAGGCCACCACGGCGATCGCAAGCGGCGTGGCGCCGTTTACCGGCTCGTTTAAGCCCGCGAGCCCGCTGTCGGCAGCCAACGGCAAGAACCCTAATGGCACATGGGAGCTACTGGTCGCCGATACCGTGGCCGGCAATACCGGAACGCTCCAGAGCTGGTCGCTACAGATGACAACGAATGCGTCAGAACCTTTGGATTTTTCTGACGCCAACGGAAATTACCAGTTCAGTGATCTCACGGCCGGCACGCACAATATTCGCCAACTTCCGAACGGCTACGGAACGTCGGAGCCGGCGGGCGGAGCGTATGTTGTTAACGTCTCATCGCCCGTCAATGTCACCGGGGAAAATTTTGGTAACGTTTCCCCGCTTGTCGTCTCCGGCGGAGGCCCCTACACGATCACCGAGGGTAACTCGCTGGCGCTCAACGGCTCGGCCGGCAACGGCAACGCTCCCTACACGCTCGGCTGGGACTTAAACGGAGACGGCACCTTCACCGATGCCTCGGGAGCCACGCCCACCTTGACGTCGGCCCAATTGGCAGCGCTCGGCATTACAGGGCCGGGTACCTATAACATCCGGCTCGAAGCCACCGATTCGAGCGGAGTAATCGGTGAATCGCTGGCAACGACTCTCACCGTACTCCCGCCCCCGCCTACCGCCGGTATCGCCGGATCGATCACCGTGCTGCGCGGCGAAACGAACACATACACGCTCAGCGCCAGTGACGCAGAGCTGGGGCCGGGCACAAGCTTCACGTTCGTGATCGATTGGGGCGACGGCACGGCGCTGCAAACCGTCAGCGGCCAATCGGGCCAGCACGTAACGCACACCTTCAACGCGGTAGGCACGCCGATCGTAAGCGTCACTGCCAGCGATCTAAACGGCACGAGTCTGGCCGCTACGCAAAGCGTTAACGTCAGCGCCGTGTTATTGCGTCCCGACGCGCAGAATGCCGCCCTGGTGGACCTGGTGTGGGGCGGCGACAGCGGAGACGATCAGGTGCAATTCACGCAGATCGCGCCCGCGACGATCCGCGTGCAGGAATCCACGATCAATGGCGCGAGCGTCAACAATGTGCAAGACTTCTCCGGCGTCACGGGGCGCGTGCTCGCCAGTGGCAACGGCGGTAACGACGTGCTCGACGCCAGCGGATTGTTGACCACTTCGGCGACGCTCGACGGCGGAGCCGGCAATAACACGCTCTACGGCGGCAGCGCCGGCGACATCTTAATCGGCGGCTCGAACGGCGCAGAAGGCAAGCAAGGTAACAACGTCATTATCGCCGGCGACGGCAATAACACGATTTACGGCAACGGACTGATCGCGCAAAAGGGAGTCACCGGCGGCAACAACCTGATCATCGGCGGCACCGGCCAGGACACCATCTACGGAAACTTTGGCGCCAATCCGACCGGCAACGGCGGCGAAGGAGGCCAGAACCTGATCGTGGGCAACGGCGGCGGCGACACGATCTACTCTTCGCAAATCACCGACGGCGCCGAGGGCGGGCACGGCAGTATCTTGATCGCCGGCACGACCAACTTGGGTCCGACCGCCTTGCAAGCGATCTTGAGCGAATGGACCTCGACCGACACGCTGGCGGTAAAAATAGCCAATATCAGCGGCACCGGCAGCGGCACCGCCGCCAATGGCACCAACTATCTGCAGCCCGGCGTGACTGTCTCCAATGACGGCGTGCCCGACACGCTGTTCAGCGACTCGAAGGGGTCGGCCAACTGGCTGCTGGCCTCGCTGCCGCAAGACACGGTCAATCGCGTGAAATCGAGCGATACCGAGACGAACCTGCCGTAGGTTAGCGCGAACAGAAAATACAATCCACAGATTACACAGATTCTGCGGATTGATTGGCGAACGGGCAAACTGCACGCCTCTGTTGTTCTTAAACTCTGTGGCATCCAAGAAAGGCCAGCAGGCACATCCCCCTCCCTGTCAGGGAGGGGTTAAGGGAGGGTGAACGCTTCACCACCAAGATGGTCATTCTCTTGCGTTGACAGTCGAGACCCTCACCCTGCCCTCTCACGGAGGCCTCTCAGGGAGAGGGGTTTTGAAGAAAGTGGCACCGCGCGCCGACTATTGCAAATTCTCGCCCAAGAAGAGCGCCTCGACGGCCGTGAGATAATCGCGGTTGTCCTTCTTGGCAAAGCCGTGCCCTTCGTTGTCGGCGTACACGGTCCATACGGCACGGCCTGCTGCTCGCACGCGGTCGGCGATCTGCTGCGCCTCGGAAAACGGCACGCGCGGATCGTTCACGCCGTGCACGACCAACAGCGCCGATTGAATCTTATCGACGCGACCGGCCGGATTAATGCGCTCGAACACGGATCGCATCTCGGGCTTGCGCTCGTCGCCGTATTCGGCGCGGCGCAGGTCCTGCCGGTAGGGGCTGGTGTTTTGCAGAAAGGTGATAAAGTTCGAGATGCCCACGATGTCGATGCCGGCCTTGATGCGCTCGGGGAAGTTGACGAGCGAAGCCAGCACCATGTAGCCGCCGTAGGATCCGCCGGTTACGGCCACGCGCGAGGCGTCGAGCTCGGGACGCGTCTTCACCCAGTCCAAGAGCGCGCCGATGTCGCGCACGCTATCCTCGCGGAGCTCGGCGTTATCCAGTTGCAGGTAGGTCTTGCCGTAGCCGGCCGAGCCGCGCACGTTCGGATAGATCACGGCCAGTCCCATCTCGTTCACTTGGTACTGCGTGACGCCGGAAAAGAGTGGACGGTATTGCCCCTCGGGCCCGCCGTGAATGTTGATCAGAACCGCCGCACGATGTTCGGGGGTAGCCGTGCGCGGCTTGAAGACGTAAGCGGGAATCTGCCGCCCGTCGAACGTGGCGAACTGGATTCGCTCGGGCGCGACGAACGACGCCGGATCGAGCCCCCCCACTTCGCTATAGGTCCAGCGCGTGAGCGCGCCGTCACCCAGCTTGCAGGTGTAAGCGTCGGCCGGTGCGTCGGGGCGGGCGAGCGTCAGGCCGAGCGCAGCGCCATCGGGCGAGAACTCCAGGCCCGTCACGATCCCCAACGGCAGCTTCAACTCGCGGCGCCCTTTGTCATCGAGCAAGAACAGCCGGCTGGCACCATCCTCGTTGATCGTGAAGGCGACCGCCCCGGTCGCAGGGTCGACCACTACGTCGGCCACGTCCCAGGCGATGTCCTCGGTCAGCCATTGATAATCGAGCGTCGTCAGGTCGAGCCGAGCCAACTGCAAGAATTCGCCCTTGGCATCGCACGTGACGTAGGCCGAGCGTCCGTCCTTGGCGAAAGCCAACGTGCCGAAGGAAACCTTTCCCTCGGCGGGGATCGGCAGCGGCTTCATCTCCTTCTTGGCGACGTCGAAGATCGCTGGGTAAGACTCGTTGGCCGACACGTAGCGATTCATCAAGAGACGCGTGCCGTCGAGCGACCAGTCCGTCGCTACCCAGTACTCGCCCGAGGTCTCCAACAGCATTTGCATGCTGTCGGGCTTGCGCGTGTCGGCAATGTATACGTCGGTATCCCGGCCATTGCGGCGATTGCTGTTGACGATCATCCGCGCCCCGGAATGTTCCAGCGGGCCGAGCAGGTTGCGCGACTTGCCATCGGTCAAGAGCGACGTTTTGAAGGTCGCGCGATCGAGCAGGTAGACCTGTTCGTTTTCGTTGCCTCCTTTGCTCATCGAGAGCAGGATCGCTCCGTCCTTGGCCTGTGGAATGAATCGCCCGGTGCAAGGCTCGTCGAAAAACGTGATCTGCTCGCGCCGGCCGCCCGGCGTATAAACCCGGTGCAGCTGCACCGAGTTGCCGAAGCGTGTGCTGATCAGGATTCCGCCCGCGTCGCCCGCCTGTTCCGACCAGCCGAGGAACGCGGCACTGCGCGTGTTCTGGTATTGGGTCAAACGATCGGTAAGCGCCTGCGGAACCGCCGGCACGCCGCTGGTGGTGATCGCCGCGGGGCGATTCGGGTCGGCCGGCTCGTCAGCCCGGGCAGCTTGCCGGGGTGCACAGTGCGCCAGGACCAATAGAACAGCGACACGCGTGATGTTCATGCGCATGGTGGCGAAACTCCGGAACGCGTTGATGATTGCAGAAATTGTAGCGCAACTATTTGCCGGCCGGCGCCAATTCGTTCACGCGATGCTCGAGCGCTCCCATGAGAACCCCTGCCATCATGGGACCGCAACTATTCTCTTCGCCGTACTGGCTCTTTTTGCGGCCGTAAGCAAATGGCGGCGTGTAATCCCACTGACGCTTGGGAATGATGTATCCCAGCTCGTCGTTCGCCAGACCGATGAGCAAGAATTTGTCGCCGGGCAAGAGCTTCGTCACCGATTTTTCTAACGGTGCGTCAGGAAAGTCGGCGCTCGGATCAGCCGGCTCCTGGCATTTGCCGTAAACCAATTCAGGGTACATTTCTCCGGGGATGCCGGCGATGTGCAGTTGGCCGAAACGCAGGTACGCCACTTCGCTGAGACCGGCGGCGATTTCTCCTGCGGCGCCTTTGATCGGTCCGCCGAAAACTTCGAAGTCGCCGCTCCAGGCATGCCCATCGCGCTTCAGAACGCCGGCCATCTGGGCCATACGGTACAGCGGGTTCTCCAGCGGCACGCTGATCGGCTTGGCGGCGAACGCCAACGGCGCGAGCTTGAGCGGTTGCGCACTGTCGATCGCCTTGATCGCCAGATCGGCGACTTCGTTGCCGTAGGCCTCGGCGTATTCGAACGTCGCGTCGGGGATATTGCGCGAGTCGCGGTAACGGTTCGACGGCGTGGTCATCAGCCCGCCCACGGCGCCGCTAAAGTAGACGACCGGACAGTGATACTTCTCTTCCAGGCGTTTGACGGTTTGCCAGGGAAAATCGGCCGTGATCAGTTTGTTGTCGCTGCCCAGCGCCTCGGGGTGGCAGCTCCAATCCACGATCAACCCTGCCGGCTTGCCGTCGGTGTTCAGAAGCTTCACAGTGCGAATCACGCCATCGGGCACGTGCGGCTCGCGGCTATCGCGCAACAGTGTCGGATCGTCGGCGGTGCCGTAGGCGCCGGTGGCCGGCTTCGCTGCCGCGTCGGCCTTTTGAACCGCTTCCACGGTGCGATCGACGATGCGCTGCAAGTACGCGGGATCGACGCCGCTTTTGAAAGGGCTCGGCCCCCATAGCCCCAGCACGTCGGGCCCCTCGTGGTTGTGCGTGCTGGCGACCAGCACATAGTCAAACCCGCTCAGACGCTTGCGAATCTCTTGCGTGGTCGGATATTGAATGCCCACCACGTCGACGGCCACCAGCGCGATCTTTTTCTGGCCGTCGTTGAACACCACGGCCCGGGCAAACAGCGGATCGTGTACGCCCGTCGCGCGCCGATTCTGGCCATAGCCGGCGATCCATACCGGGTTCGGGCCATTCACGTCGGGCGTGACATCCGTGGCGGCGAAACCGACTTTGAGCGTCTCGGCGGCGCGCAAGGCGCCCCAGTTCATCAACAAAAATGCGAAGAAGAGTAACAATCGAGATACGAACTTCGTGGGCATGGGCGAAGGACACCTTAAGCGGTTGAGGGAAGCGAATGTACGAGGATCCCGGCTCTGGCTACAGATACTAGCCGACCGGGGCGCCTTCGGCGAGGAGCGGTGGCTGGGCCGAAAAGCCGATTGTGGCCTCGCACCACTGCGAGACCGACAACAGGGCCCCTTCTCCCCACCGGCTGCCGATCAGTTGAAAGCTTACCGGCATCTCGTTCGCACTCGAGAGGCCGCAGGGAAAGCAGACCGTGGGGAGCCCGGCATAGCTGAACGGGGCTTGGAAGCGAGGGTCGCCGGTGGTTTCCAAGCCGGGCGCCGTCGTGGTGGCGGAGGGCGTGACCAACGCATCGTAGCCGGCCAGCCGCAATTCCAAGTCGCGCGCGAAGCGGCGCTGATGGGCGAGCGCAGCAGAGTAATCGACGAGCGTCGTTGCGAGCCCCTCGTCCATCAGCGCCGCGATGCACGGCCCATACTCGGCGCGGCGCTCGGGAAAGTTATCGCGGTGGTGCATCGCCGCATCGATGGCCATGATGCTGCGGTGGTAAGCAATCACGGGGGCGAAGCTATCCGGCGGCGCCACGCGTTCGATCGTTGCTCCGGCAGCGGCTAGTTTCCCGAGGGCCGCTTCCAGACTCTCGCGCACGTCGGGGGCCGCGGCCTCGTTAAAAAAACCGGTGAGAACAGCCAACCGCGGCGGTGCACAGCGCGCTGGCTCGGCCGTGTAATTCGCGGTCGGTATGTCGATCGAAATCGCGTCCTGCGGGTCGTAGCCCGCGATCGCCGTGAGCATGATCGCCAGGTCGGCCACGTCGCGCGCGAGGGGCCCGGGATGATCGAGATGAAAGCTCAACGGCAGGATACCCGTCAGGCTCACCCGGCCATAGGTCGGCTTGCACCCGGCGACGCCACAGTAGGCCGCCGGGCGCGTGATCGATCCGCCGGTTTGCGAACCCATGGCTGCGACGCACATGCCCAAGGCGACCGCCGCGGCCGAACCGCTGCTCGAGCCGGCCGGCGTGCGCGTGAGGTTCCAGGGATTGCGTGTGGGCGAAGGATCGAAGCTGGCAAACTCGGTCGTGACGGTTTTTCCCAGGAACACGGCGCCCGCTTCGCGCAGCCTGGTGACGACTTGCGCGTCGCGCGTCGCGACGTTGCCCAGCCGCAGCCGCGACCCGGCCAGCGTGGGCCAGCCGGCCACGTCGATGATGTCCTTGATCCCGATCGGCACGCCGTGCAGCGGACCACGGCAGCGGCCCGCCTGAAGTTCGGCATCGCGCTCGGCGGCCTGGCGCCGTGCTCCTTCGGCGTCGACCAAGACCCAGGCTCGGATGCGGTCTTCGAATTGATCGATCCGTGCCAGGCAGGCGTCGACCAGTGCGCGCGAGGAAGTGCGGCCCGCGAGCAACAGCTCGGATGTCTCGTGAATCGTGGGGAGATGCGTGCTGTTCATCGTTGGACATTTGTCGGGAGGGTGAAGCGGGGAGCCGAACGGGCGGAGAAACCATTGTAGTGCGAATCTCGCGGCATGTGCGATGGGCCGCTGCGCGTGTCTCGTGGTGTGGTGGCTGTTACAAATTTTCTTGACCAGGGTCTTATCCCGTGTAAACTCCGCCACTTAGAAGGTCGCTACGGGGATGTACATCCACTTTAGAAGGGGAACGCAAATGAGATTGACGATCGTATTTGCCGCTGCGATGTGCGCACTTTCTTTGGCGTCCGGCCGCTCTTTGGCCGCCATCATTCCGCCAATTGGGCTTGCTCCGGGCCAGCAGTATCAGCTCATCTTCGTGACCTACGACAGCATTGCCGGCACTATGGGCACCGAGGCGCCGTACAACCTGTTCGTTAATGCTGAGGCGGCGCAGAATCCCGACCTACCTAGCACTACATGGTCGTCGATCACCACAACCGTTGACGGGGTGACGGCCGAGAGTAACGCGCCGTGGCTCGGTCTGCCTGTCTATAACACGCAAGGCATTCAGGTGAACATCGAGGGTCAATCGCTCTATTCGGGAACGCTCGCCAATCCAGTGTTGTACGACCAGTTCGGCAATGCGTATCCAGGCCCGGACACCGAATATGCTTACACGGGCTATGGCAATGACCCGGTAAACTCTGCGCCACTGGGTTCCCCGGCGGGCGCCTCGGATGGCATTCCCAGTTTCACCAGCACCTACTGGCTGGACGCGGGGGCCATAACTACCCCTGAAATTCCGCTGCCAATCATGGCGCTCAGTGGCGCGATCACGGTTGCAGCGCCGGAGCCGGACGGGCTATTGTTGGCCGGCCTGGCTGTCGCGGGATTCTTCGCATGGCGAAGATCCCTGCCTTGCCGCCCGTGCGGCTAGGGTTTTGTCTCCCCTCATTCATCCATCTGGCCTTCGACGCACTCGATGCGAACAGGTACGGCGATCGCTTCCGGATTGCTTTCTGTATTTTGCCGCGCCAACTCGGCTGTCACATGTTCATTGCCCAAGTAATACCCTCCCGCGCTATCTCGATAGT
This sequence comes from Pirellulales bacterium, assembly GCA_035546535.1. Lineage (NCBI taxonomy): Bacteria > Pseudomonadati > Planctomycetota > Planctomycetia > Pirellulales > Pirellulales bacterium. The sequence goes on from DASZWQ010000190.1 coordinate 25,034, forward strand.
TGTTGAACGACCGCTCGATGACGATCTTCTCGCGGACGTTGGGTAGTGGGGTCAAAATGACCCCACTACCTGCGCTTGGTGATGGAGAGAGGCTGCTCGAGGTCTGCCGCCGCCGGAATGCGCTTGTATGCGCAACGCGCGGGCTAATACGCGTCCATCAAATCCCTCTCCCTCGCAGGGAGAGGCTAGGGTGAGGGGCAAGGCGTTCTCTGATCAGGGAACCGCAAGCTGGCACAACGCATCACCCTCCCCTGGCCCCTCCCTGCCAGGGCGGGGATTCTTAACGCCGCCGCGTATCAGCAATTCTCTCCAGAGTCGCGGACCTCGGCCGCAGGCAACGGCGCGTGGCAGCCGGCCGCTCCCGTAACTATCATGCGGTCGCGTAGCAGGTTGCCCATGAGATTCTGAGCGAGGTGATCATGAAGATTTGTCGGGCGAATTGCAGCAGCGGTGCCCCGAGGTTGGGACGCGTGCTGGTTACATTCCTGGTTGCCCTGATCGTGGTTACTGCATTGCCGGCAGCCCAGGCTGACGAGGCGGCCGGGCAACTCAAGGTGATGACGTTCAATCTGCGCTATGCCAGCAGCCAGCCGCCCAATGCGTGGCAGGCGCGGCGCCCTGTGGCGAAGGCCTTGATCGAACAGGTCAAGCCGGACCTGATCGGCACACAGGAGGGGCTGTGGCAGCAGGTCAAAGACCTGGAAAGCGATCTGCCGGATTATGCCTGGATCGGCCTGGGGCGCGACGGCGGCAGCCGCGGCGAGTTCATGGCCGTCTATTATCGCCGCGCGCGCTTCGAACCGCTGGAATTCGATCACTTCTGGCTATCCGATACGCCCGACCGCATCGGTTCGACCAGTTGGGGCAACACCAATCGGCGGATGGTCACCTGGGTGCGATTCAAAGAGCGCGAATCAGGCCAGGAATTCTACTTTCTCAACACGCATTTCGATCACCAGGTGCAGGCAGCGCGGGAAAAAAGCGCCGCGCTGGTCGTCAAACGCGTCGCGCAACTCGTGACGAAGCTCCCGGTGATCCTGGTCGGCGATTTCAACGCCGCCGCCGGCGACAACCCGGCCTACGAGACGCTCGTCGGCGCCGGCAAATTCATCGACAGTTGGACCGCGGCGGAAAAGCGCGGGCCGGCGATCGGCACGTTTCACAACTACGCGGGGCCGAAGGACAACGGAGCGCGCATCGATTGGATTCTGACGCGCGGGCCAGTAAAGGCCCTATCGAGCGAAGTCGTGACCTTCGCGTCGAACGGGCAATATCCGAGCGACCATTTTCCCGTCGTGGCGAGCCTAGTGTGGACACCCCAATGAAGCGGTGCCGGGCGGTGGAACGACGCAAAAAGATTCCCGTAGAATAGGTGCATACAGCGCACTCCACGAGAACGCCAAATGCTTCGGCGCAAAAAAGAAGCCCCCGCAGGTGGGGCAGGAACCTGCGGAGGCCGAACCACTGTGAGCAAGCTCACAGCAGTAAGCTCAAGTATGCATCTCAAGGCACGCAATGCAAGGGTTTGATCGCGCCTTACGGATTTGTAAACCCAAGTCTGTGGTTCTTCGTCGAGCAGCGAGCGTCGCGCCGAGTCGTCAACATGTCAGCGACTTAGATATCGTCAGACCGACGCATGCGTAGTGAGATTTCTTGTGAACATCGTAGGCGCTACGGTACCACTGGGTGGCGTGCTTCAACGGCGCCGCGTTTTTGATCCGTCAAAAAACTCCCAAAACAGCAATGAAAAGGAGCGTGAGGCAACATGCCCAAGGTCTTGATGCCGATCGGCGACGCGACCGAAGTGTTGGACACGATGTACGCGCTGTTTCGATTGCCGGAAGACGCGTTCGAAGTGATCGTCGCGGGACCACAAGCGCGCACGTATCACATGGTGCTGCATGAAATCCCTCCAGCCTCGGAACCTGCCTGGGACATCACGCGCGAATCGCCCGGCTATCACCTGCCGGCGACGATTGCCTTTCGCGATGTCGATCCGACCGAGTATGCGGGCTTGTTCGTCTCCGGAGGGAGAGCGCCGGAATACCTGCGCTACGACGCCGACTTATTGCGCATCACGCGGCATTTTTTCGAAGCGAACAAACCGGTGGCTGCGCTCTGCCACGGAATCGAAATCCTCACCGCCGCCGACTGCATCCGCGGCCGCACCGTGACGACCGTCGCCAAATGCGCCCTCGACGCCGCGCAAGGGGGAGCGCGTTACGTGAACGAACCGTGCGTGCAAGATGGCAACCTGGTCACGGCGCGAACCTGGCACGATAACACGCCGTTATTGGCCACGTTCGTGAAGATGCTGAAGAAGAAGTGATGAGCGATGAGTGATGAACGATGAGCGGAAAGAGCTCCGCCCCCCGCTCAGCACTTAGCACTCATCGTTTAGGGCTTCGCCCTCTCTCACTCCGGTTTGGCTTCGCTCGCCGCCGGGTTGTACCAGGGGCCATGACCGTCGATCAACGCCCTGTCGGCGTCGGGCGGGCCCCAGGTGTTGGGCTCATAAACGTGCAGCGGCGTGACATTGCCCAGCACGGGGTCAACGATCCGCCAGGCCGCTTCGACACCATCCTCGCGCGTGAACAGCGTCTGGTCGCCGTTGATCGCGTCCCCCAGTAATCGTTCGTACGGCTCACGATCCTCGGGGCTTTGATGCTGGGCGTGCAGTTCCACTTCTTCGCCGCGCATCTGTTCGCCGGGAACTTTGGCGCGGGTGGATAGGGCTAGCACGACCTCGGGATTAAGTCGGAATCGCAAATAGTTCGACCAGCCTGATTCGGAATCACTGAGCACCGTCTGCGGCATCTTCTTCAAGATCACGCGCACCTCGGTCGAAGTGACCGGCAGGCACTTGCCTACGCGCACGTAGAACGGCACGCCGGCCCAGCGCCAGTTGTTGATCTCGAAGCGGCAAGCGGCAAAGGTTTCGACGGTGGAATCCTTTGCCACGCCGGCCTCGTCGCGGTAACCGCGGAACTGCCCACGCACGGTTGACTTCGGGTCAAGGGGTTTGATGGTCCGCAACACCTTGAATTTTTCGTCGCGGATCGATTCGGCATCGCGCGCGGCCGGTGGCTCCATGGCAATTTCCGCCACCAATTGCAGCATGTGGTTCTGCACGACGTCGCGAATGGCGCCTGCTTCTTCGTAAAACTTGCCGCGTCCCTGCACGCCGAACTTTTCGGCCATCGTGATCTGCACGCAATCCAGATAGTGTCGGTTCCAGATCGGCTCGAGGATCGGGTTGGCAAAGCGGAAATAAACCAGGTTCAGCACCGGTTCCTTGCCCAGGTAGTGGTCGATGCGAAAGATGCCCGACTCGGGAAAGAACTTGTGCAAGATGCGATTCAGGTCTTCGGCGCTGGCCAGGTCGCGGCCGAACGGCTTTTCGACCACCACGCGCGCGTGATCCGTGCAGCTTGCCTGGGCCAGGCCCTGCGCGACGCGCTCGAACAGGCTGGGCGGAATGGCCAGATAGTGCAGCGGACGTTTCGCGTTGTCGAGCTTTTGTTTCAGCTTTTGATACGTGGCCGGATCGTTGTAATCTCCGTCGACATATTTCATCCGCGACGAAAGCTTGGCAAAGGCCGACTCGTCGAAGCGGCCGTGCTCTTTGATGCTCGCCCGCGCCCGATCGCGAAGTTGATCGACATTCCAGCCCGCGCGGGCGACACCGATCACCGGCATGTCCAGCACGCCATGCTCCGTCATGGCCTGCAGCGATGGGAAGATCTTTTTATACGCCAGGTCTCCGGTGGCGCCGAAGAAAACCAGAGCGTCGGCTCGTTCGTTGGGCATCAGAGTCCTCCGTCACTTATGTCGCTGGTCGTTGGTTTTGATTGGGGCCATCCGTCGGCTACGACGCGCCATGTCGCGCGGCGCGATAGCGGCGAATCAGCGCCGATGTCGAGCTGTCGTGCGCGAGCTTCGGTTCCTCGGCCGCTTTCAGTTCGGGAATGATGCGGCCGGCCAGAACCTTGCCCAGCTCGACACCCCATTGATCGAAGGAATCGATGTTCCAGATCACTCCCTGCGTGAAGACGCTGTGCTCGTAGAGCGCGACGAGCTTACCCAACGTCTCCGGCGTGAGCCGGTCGGCCATAATCGTATTTGTCGGCCGGTTCCCCTCGAACACGCGATGCGGCACGAGCCAGTCGGGCGTTCCTTCGGCTTTCACTTCGTCGGGCGTTTTGCCGAAAGCCAGGGCCTCGGTCTGCGCGAGCAGGTTGGCCGTGAGCAGATCGTGATGATCGCCCAGCGGATTGAGCGTGTGCAGGAAGCCGAGGAAATCGCAGGGAATGAGCCGCGTTCCCTGGTGAATCAATTGATAGAACGAGTGCTGGCCGTTGGTGCCCGGCTCGCCCCAATAAATGGGGCCGGTGGCGTGCTCGACCGGTGCGCCGGTGAGCGTGACGTGCTTGCCGTTGCTCTCCATGGTGAGCTGCTGCAAGTACGCGGGAAAGCGCTTCAGGTATTGATCGTACGGCAAAACGGCGACGGTCTCGGCGCCGAAGAAATCGTTGTACCAGACCGACAGCAGGCCCAGAGTCACCGGCAGATTGTGTTCCCAGGGCGCGGTGCGGAAATGCTCGTCCATGGCGTGAAAGCCGGCGAGCATGGCGCGGAAGTTGTCAGGTCCGACAGCCAGCATCGTCGACAGGCCGATGGCCGAATCCATCGAGTAGCGGCCGCCGACCCAATCCCAGAAGCCGAACATGTTGGCCGTGTCGATGCCGAACTTGCTCACCTCTTTCGCGTTCGTCGAGACGGCCACGAAGTGTTTCGCCACGGCCGCTTCGTCGCGCAGTGTGCGCAGGGACCAGTCGCGGGCCGTGTGGGCATTGGTCATCGTCTCGAGCGTAGTGAAGGTCTTTGACGAAACGATGAACAAGGTCTCGGCCGCGTCGAGCCCTTGCACGGCTTCGGCGAAATCGGTGCCGTCGACGTTCGAGACAAAGCGGAACGTCAGGCTGCGGTCGCTGTAATGACGCAACGCTTCGTAGGCCATGACCGGGCCAAGGTCCGAACCGCCGATGCCGATATTGATGACGTTGCGGATCCGCCGCCCGGTATGCCCCAGCCAGCGCCCGCTGCGCACCCGATCGGCGAACGCGCTCATCTTGTCGAGCACGGCGTGTACTTGCGGCACGACGTCTTGACCGTCGAGAACGATTTTCTCGCCCTTCGGCGCGCGCAGGGCGACGTGCAACACGGCCCGATTCTCAGTGACGTTGATCCGCTCGCCGCGGAACATCGCGTCGCGCCGGTCGGCCAGCTTCGCTTCGTCGGCCAGTTGCCGCAGCAGGCGCATCGTTTCGGCCGTGATGCGGTTCTTCGAATAATCGAGATGCAGCCCCACGGCGTCGAGCGAAAATTTCTCGGCCCGCGCCGGGTCGTCGGCAAAGAGCTGCCTCAAGTGGGTGTCTTTGAACTTCGCGTAATGGGCGGCGAGCGCCTGCCAGGCCGGGCTTGAACTCGTTGCCGAGGTGGTTGTCGTCATGCGAGCTGCGCTTTTCGCGGAGGGATGTGTTGAAGGTGCCGACGCCGCCGAGTCGGCCGTGGCACTGGGCGCCAGCGTAGCGGTTTGCTCCCAAAGGCGGAACCCTCCGCGGAACGCATTGGCGTTGTCGCCCAGCCGGCACTTGGGCGGCATGGTCTTTAGTTTTTTGACGTTGCCGCCGCCCAGGACGACGTAATCAGGCTCGAGCGCCGCGCACAACGTCTTCACGACGTCGTTGACCAGCGCTCGCCAGCGCTTCTTGCCGAACTTTTCCAAGCCGCGCAGGCCGACATAATCCTCGTAGGTTCGTTTCCGATAGCGCAGATGGGCCAACTCCATCGGTTCCAGCAAACCATCCACGACCATGGCCGATCCGAGCCCGGTTCCCAGGCCGAGGAACAACATGCTGCCCCCTTCGTAGCTTCCCAGCGCCTGCATGGCGGCGTCGTTGATGATTTTGACGGGGCGATGAAAGGCGGCGGCGAAATCGAAGCCGACCCATCCGGGCGCCAAGTTATGCGGTTCGGTAATGGGCTTGTTGCGCACGACGACGCCTGGGTAGCCGATCGAGATGCGGTCGTATTGCCAATCGGCCGCCAGTTCCTGCACGCGGGGGACCATCTGTGCCGCCGTGAGCGTGGGCCCGGAGACGAATTTGCGCGGCTCGGCCTGGACGGTGGCTAAAATCTTGACGTGCGTGCCGCCGATATCGATGGCCAGTGTCTGCATCAAAAAAGCTCCTATGCCTGCCGACGCGCGTTTGACTCGTGATCATCCATGACGCCGCGCGCCGCCTCGACATCATAGCTTATTTGGCACGCGGCGCGTCGATGCAGACGGTTTCCGGCCATCGGCTTTCGCGCTATGATTCGTTTATCCATAACCACTTTAACGGAATGCGCATGCCCATCATTCAAGCTCACTTCCTGCCACAGCTCGTTGCGCCCGAAGAGCTGGCTGGCGCCACGGTCGTGGTGTTCGACATTCTGCGGGCGACGTCGACCATCACCTGCGCCCTGGCCGCCGACGCCGCGCGTGTGATTCCCGTCGGCGAAATCGACGAAGCACTGCAACTGGCGGACCGGATCGCGCGACAAGATGGCGTGCGCCCCCTCTTGGCCGGCGAGCGGCACGGACTGCCGATCGAAGGGTTCGACCTGGGCAACTCGCCGCGCGAATACACCTCTGAGCGCGTCGCCGGTCGGACGCTCGTCTTCACCACCACCAATGGCACACGGGCCATGCTGCACTGCCGGCAGGCGAAACAGGTGCTGCTGGGAACATTCGTCGGGCTGCAGGCGCTCGCCGCGCGGCTGCGCGACGCCGAAAACGTACACCTATTGTGCGCCGGAACCGAAGGTGAAATCACACGCGAGGACGTGCTGGCCGCGGGCGCCTTCACGCACGAGCTGATGCGACCTGACGATCCGCTCTCGGCCGGCGCCTGGTCGCGCTGCGAGCTGAACGATCAAGCGCGGATCGCGCGCGACTCGTGGCAGGCGGCGTTACCGCCGGCGGAACTCTTCACGGCCCGCGACTCGTCCGAGTGGCTGGCCCGGGCGCTTTCAGAAAGTAAAGGAGGCCGCAATCTGAAGCGGATCGGCCTGGCCCGCGACATTCCGGATTGCGCGGCGCTCGACCGATTTGATTTTGTGCCTGCGCTGGATCTGCAGTCGTGGGAAATCCGACGAAGCCATTAGCGATCGGCTCGAATTGTCATCCCGGCCCGTCAAACCGTGCCTCTCCCATCATACGCTATCGGTGCCGACGATCCCGAGGCGACACCTGCACGAACAACAGGTCTTCGGCGTCCGCCGCCGCTTTTTGCGAGGGACGCTTTACTTGTCCTGCCGAGGCGCATTTTGCAGCTGATTGCGCAGCGCGGTGAATGACTCGATCAACTTCGTCTGACCCGACGAGCGCGCGAGCTCAAGCGCTCGGTTAACGACGCTGAGTGCCTTATCGAATTGCTGCGCATTGGCGTATGCAATCGCCAGCGTGGCATACGTGTCTGGATCGGACTGCAGGCGCGCGGCCGACTCCAACGATTCGACCCCTTCCGCGACTCGGCCCGTGCGGATCAGGACGATGCCCAGGCCTTTCAGCGCGCCGGCGTAGTCAGGATTCAGTTGCACGGCGCGTGTGAAATGTACGATCGCCTGTTCGTTGCCGCCCTGGTTTGCCAGCGCCGTGGCCAGGTTGTTGTGCGCCTCGGGGTAGTCGGGATCGAACTCGAGCGCGCGTTGGTATTGGGTAATGGCCTGCGCGCGCTGGCCAGCGGCGTTGAGCGCCACGCCCAGGTTATTTAGTGCGCTGGCCGATTGCGGTTTCAATTCCACGACGCGACGGAAATGTGCGATCGCTTCCTCAGGTTGTCCACGCCCCAAGAGCATGGTTCCCGCCAGGTGATGCGTGACGTACGAATCGGGAGCAAGTTCGAGCGCCCTTCGAAAGTGCGTCAACGCCTCGTCCGGGCGGCCGGCGTGGTCGAGCGCTTCGGCAAGGCTTGCCTGCGCGACGACGTTGTCCGGCTGCGCGTCGAGCACGCTTTGCCAGACAGCCACGTTATCCAGGTAAACCTTCACGCGCTGGCGGCCGACCGCGCCGTAGACGGTCGCCAGGGGGAGCGCCGCGGTGAGCACGATGGCCGTGACGTGCCGGCTGCGGGCGACTTCCGGCGCAACGGCGCCGGTTCGGTTTGCCAGCCGGGCAACAGCTCGATAAGTGGCGAGCACGAAGAACGTCGCGAGCGCGGCCAGCGGCAGGTACATGCGCCGCTCGGCGGCGACTTCAGTCACCACCGGCACGATGAACGTTGGCGCGAGGATCAGGAAGAACCATGCGGCCAGAAAACCCGATGGATGACGGCGAGCTTGCAAAACGAGCGTGGCGACAATCGCCACTGCGACCGGTAAGGCCCACGGCCAGGCGTCGCGCAGCGTTTCCAATCGTGGCAACTCGTAGTGCATCAAGAGCGGCGCCGGCCAAAAGACCAGCTTGATGTAGATCACCAAGACCTTGCACTGAGTCAGCCACCACACGGTCGCCGGTAGCTCACTCTGGAAACCGGCCGAGGCGGAGCGCGGGCCGCCGATGTTCAGCGCCAACAACAAAAGCCAGCTACTGGCAAGAGCCGCATAGAGCGGCCAGGCTCTTCGCAATAGGTTGCGCGCGGATCCGCGGAAAAACGTCCAGTCCAGAAGCGCCACCATGATCGGCGCGGTGACCATCGTCTCCTTACAAGCCATGCCGGCGAAACAGCTCAGCGTCGCGATGGCAAGCCAGGATTTTCGAGCGGCGGAGTTTTCGGCCGTTAGATGCCTCAGGCTCGCGTACATCGTCGCGATATAGGAGAACCCCAACAGCAGTTCCGTACGCTGCGTGACGTATTCCACGCTTTGCGTTTGCAGCGGGTGCACTGCCCAGAGAAGCGCAATGGCGAACGCCAGAATGCCTGCGTTATGATCCCATCTTCCCTGAAAACAGGGCAGGCCGAGCACGCGGCGAATAAACGCCCAAAGCAGCGTTGCCGTGAGCGCGTGCACGATGTCATTCACGAGGTGGTAGCCAGCGGTACGATACTGGCCGAAATAATAATTCAGCGCCAGCGACGCGTTGACGAGAGGTCGGCCCGAGGTCGGCAGATCTTTGGGGGGGCGCAGGGGGCCTGGCGAGCCCATGAGGGGCCACAATCGAACGATCGAATGGTTGTTGATGATCGATGCACCGTCATCATGAACAAACGGGGCCCGAAGGCCCGGCCCGTACACCGTCGCAATCGCGGCGCCGAGCACAACGAAGACCATTAGCGGTGCCGCGCGCGACAGTCGCAGCTGCCAGGCGGACGATCGTTCCGATGGCGACGCGGCGACCGTCCGGGTTCCGTGCGTTGCCGTCGAGCTAACCGGGGCGAAGTCGCGCCGCCCGTGGCCTCGTTTGCTGGGCATCACTACCTGGCTTGCGGCATGGCCTTGTTAGTGGAACGACGCGGTTCGCGAAGCATACCGCTCGCTATTCGGAAGATCGTGAGCCGGCAAGCCGCTGTTCTTCGAATCGGCCAGACTTACGAGTTCGGCCATGATACTGCCGAAAGTGCTGGCCGAACAACCGTCCGTCATGGGCTCGAACGGTATTCATGGGGCTGCCGGCCGGGCCCTCTCGCCGACGCAGCGGATGGAACCGTCTCGTGGCCGCGTGCTATTGGACGTCGGCGTCCGAAGGGGGCAATTGGAAGGAACGTTCATGCTCAATGGCTGACACACCTGGCACCTGGCGCAATGCATTTAGCGTATCCCTGGCGGCATGACCGGAAATCGATCCGAGCGCCGTCAGCGTGCGATCGACGTGCATTCCGGCGGCGCGCAATTGTGCCGCTATGGCATCAATTTGAGCGAGATGCTCGTCGTCAACGCTAACGTTGACGTTCACGCGATCGGGAACCGTCATGACCACCTCCGCCGAGCCCTCCCTGATCAATCATAGAAGTGGGGGCGCGGCGGAGGCAATGGTCGTTTGCTGCCATTCGCCGTGGCCGGCGCTGGCCAGTCCTTGAAAGTGTACCTGTGGCGGCATCGTCGACAGAGGCGCAGCTCATTCAAGCGGTGCCTGCACCAGCCCCGAGCCGACGTCGGCTGGCGGCTGACCGAGCGCCCGGGCCGACTTGACCAGCCGCGTCCATAAGTCAACGGCTGTAATGCTCGGGTTGGCTTGCGCGTGCAAGGCGGCGATCCCAGCCACGTGCGGCGTGGCCATGCTTGTGCCCGAGATAATGTTGTATCGCTTCGGCAGAATCCAACTGGAGTACACATCGACACCAGGACCCGCGATGTTGACCTGACCACCGTTGGGTTCCAGTCCCGCATTGGAGAACCAGGCAACCTGCATGGCAGAATCAACGGCCGCCACGGCCATGATCGAGGGACAATTCGCCGGATGCTCCACCGGCCAGATGTCAGGGGGATTATTCTGCCGATGGCTGTCATTGCCGGCGGCCGCCACGATCAGTGTTCCCGCGGCGAGTGCGCGGCGCGCCGTGTTCTCGAAGACCGTCGAAGGATTCTGCCTTGCCCGCACGGGCGCTCCGAGCGACATCGATATCACGCGGCAGCCATTGTGCACCGCCCAGTTGATGCCGGCCATGATGTCGCCGTCGGCGCCTTTGCCGAGGTTACTCAAGACCTTTCCGACGAAGATCTCTGCTTCGTACGCAATACCGTACCGGGGGAGCGGATCAGGAATCCGACGTCCAAGCGCCGTGCCGACACAATGCGTGCCGTGCCCGTGCCCGTCTTGCACTGTTTCGCCGGGGACGAAGGATTGCGTCGTGACCCTGCGGTCGGCGAAGTCCGGATGGTGTACTTCAAAGCCGGTGTCGAGCACGGCGACTTTGATTCCCCGCCCGGACCATGGGCTTTCCACGACGCGCGTTGCCTGCAGTCCCCACGTCACAGCCGATTCGTCGATGGCAGCCGCCCACGGCATCATGCGCGCGGCCGGCGCGGCCGGTACCGGGCCGAAGCACAATTCGGTCGCATGATTTATCCCGTCGCGATAGCCACGCATATAGTCACGGTTGATCGATTCCATTGCGAACGCCGGAGGTGGCGCGCCTGTGGGCAATCCAATCCCTGCCTCGGGCCCGCTGAATCGAGTGGCTGCATAGACGACGCGCTCCGCTTCCACCGCCAGGATGGAATCGGACTTCGTGGCTTGCACGTTGAGCCGGCCGATCTGATCAGGATCGCCATTGACGATCGCCACGCCGATCGCCTCGAGCAGCACCGCACCTGAAGTGGGTATATCGGCGACGTGCGGACCATCGCGCAAGTCGGACATACGCACGGTTGCCAGTCCGGCGCTTTCTTGCAGGGTGCGAAGGGCCGCCTGCATCCCGTCGGTACCATGGCGCATGAGTACCAGGGAGCGGCCCGTCGTCTCGGGTTTAAGCGGCGAAGTTGCAGCTCCTAAAAGCGAGCTTCTCATCAAACCACCGGCGAGCATGGCTTTCCCCCTTCGGCCATGAGTTGTGTGCAATCGCGCGTCATCGGCACGGGATAACGCCACGAGCGTGTACCGTAGTGGCAGGGGGTGACAACGGGTTGTCACAGCGCGCCTGGGTCGTTGTAGAAAAATGTTGGTTTGCGGCCCTGTATCTTTCGCCGGAAGTCGGGCCGAAGAGCTCGTCCCCTCTGGCGGGAAACAGCTATTGTCGATACCAAGGGGGCTGCTGACGCTGGGCAAATACCGGGCGCCGAGCCAACCGTGGCAAGTGCCCCTCCGAACACAAACACCAGAGCACCATGACGAAGATTCAGACATTGCCGAAGCGCGGCCAGGTGAAAGCGGCCGATCAATGGGACCTGTCGAGCCTGTTCGAGAATGACGCAGCGTGGGAGAGCGCGTTCAAGCGGTGGGAGCGGCGCATCGGCGACTACGCGAAGTTCAAGGGCACGCTTGGCAAGGGAGCCAAGGAAATCGCCGCCTGCTTCAAGTTCGACGTCGACATGGATCGGGCTGCCGAGCGATTGGGCACCTACGCGTTCCTCAAAACGGCCGAGGACACCGCCAATAGCACCTATCAGCGGATGCAAGGTCGCTATCAAAACGCCGCCAGCCGCGCCGGCCAGGTAGCCAGCTACATTCGCCCCGAGATCATGGCCATCCCGGCGGCAAAGATGAAAAAGTTTCTGGCCGCCAAGGAACTGGCCCCCTACCGCCTGCAGCTCGAGCGATTGCTGCGCTACAAGCCGCACACACTTTCCGACGGTGAAGAAAAGCTGCTGGCCATGCAGAGCGAGATGTCACTGACGGCCAACCAGGTCTTTCGCCAATTGAACAACGCCGACCTGAAGTTCGGCGCGATCAAGAACGACGCCGGCCAGATGGTCGAGCTAAGCCATGCCTCGTTTTCGACGCTTTTGCATTCCCCCAAGCGCAGCGTGCGCGAGGCGGCCTTCCGCCAGTACTACCAGCAATTCGCCGCCCACGAGAACACGCTGTCGGCCACGCTCGCCGGTTCCGTGCAGCGCGATATTTACTACGCTCGGGCCCGCGGCTACGAAAGCGCGCTGGCCGCCGCCCTGTTTCCCGACAGGGTACCGATGGCGGTCTATGACAACTTGATCGCCGCCGTGCGCAAGAACTTGCCCGGTCTGCACGAGTACTACGACTTGCGGCGCCGCAAGATGAAGCTCAAGGACATCCATCATTACGACACCTACGTGCCGATCCTCAGCGAGCGGCAATCGCGCCACTCCTGGGACGAAGCCGTGAATGTGGTGGTCGAGTCGCTCGCCCCCTTGGGCGACCATTATTGCGGCGTGCTGGAGCAGGGCCTCTCCGGGCGGTGGTGCGACCGGTACGAGAACCAGGGAAAGCAGAGCGGCGCGTTCAGCTCGGGCTCGTTCGACGGCGATCCTTACATCTTGATGAACTTCCAGCCTACGGTGCTCGACCACGTCTTCACGCTCGCGCACGAGGCGGGGCACTCGATGCACTCGTACCTTTCGGCCAAGGCGCAGCCGTTTCAGTATTACAACTACACGATCTTCGTGGCCGAGGTCGCCAGCACGTTCAACGAACAGTTGCTCAGCAAGCACCTGATGCGCAACGCTCGCGACGACCGCGAGCGGGCTTATCTCATCAATCGCGAGATCGACGCCATCCGCGGCACGATTCTCCGGCAGACAATGTTCGCCGAGTTCGAGAAGATCACGCACGAGCTGGCCGAACGAAACGAGCCCTTGACGGTCGACCGTTTCAAGAGCGTGTACCGGGAGCTGTTGGAAGCGTACTTTGGCCCCCATTTCATCCTGGATCAGGAACTGTCGCTGGAGTGTTTCCGCATCCCGCATTTCTACAGCGCGTTTTACGTCTACAAATACGCGACCGGGCTATCGGCGGCGATCGCGCTGGCCGAGCGCGTTGATTCCGGAGTGCCAGGCGCCGTTGAGGATTATTTAAGCTTCCTCAAAGGAGGCTGCTCGAAAGATCCATTGGACCTCTTACGCGGCGCGGGCGTGGATATGGAAAAGCCCGAGCCGGTGAACACGGCCCTGGCCTATTTCCATCGCCTGGTCAAGGAGTTGGACGAGCTGCTGTAGCGAATAGTGGCGATCATCCACGTTCATGCGCATACTGATGCGGGAATATCACAGGCTGCCACGGGAAAGTAAAGCAATGCAACTGGGACTTGTCACGTACATGTGGGGCGCGGACTGGGATCTGCCCACGCTCATCAAGAACTGTCAGCTAACCGGGTTTGCCGGCGTCGAACTGCGGACCACGCACAAGCATGGGGTCGAGCCTGGCCTTTCGGCCGACGAGCGGCGGGAAGTCAACAAGCGATTCACCGATAGCGGTGTCGAGCTGGTCGGCCTCGGCACGACGTGCGATTTCCATTCCGCCGATCCGGACGAGCTCAAGAAGCATATCGAAGAGGCAAAAGCCTTCATCAAGCTGAGCCACGATTGCGGCGGCACCGGCATCAAGGTCCGCCCCAATGGACTCCCCAAGGAGGTGCCGGTCGCCAAGACCCTCGAGCAGATCGGTCGCTCGCTGGCCGAGCTGGCCGCGTTCGGCGAAGGGTATGGACAGGTCGTACGGCTGGAGGTTCACGGGCGCGGCACCGACGAACTGCCACGCGTCAAAGCGATCATGGACGCCGCCACGCATCCCGGCGCCGTCGTCTGCTGGAACTGCAATCAGACCGACCTGGCCGGCGCCGGGCTGGTCGAGAATTTCAACCTCGTGAAGAATCGCCTCGGCACCATCCACATTCACGATCTGATCTCGGGCTATCCCTGGCAGCAGTTGTTCGATCTCTTGAACGGCGCCGGCTTCACGGGCTGGACCCTGGTCGAGGAAGGGGACAAGACCGCCGACCCGATCCGGGTCATGAAGTATTACCGCCTGCTGTGGGAGCGGATGACGGCCCGCGGCTGAGCGTTAAGTCGTCCCTGCGGCGGAGCAGACGAGGAATACATCCACAGTGTTCATGCCGCCCCACGGCATGAACACTGCGGATGCATTCGTTTTTGTAGCCTGCCAACGAACCTATCCGGTGCCAAGTGCCTCGCGGAATCGCGCGATGCGAGCCGCCATCGGTCCCGGCGACACTAGCTCATGATCTGCCACGCGCGCCACTTCCAGCACGATGAAGCGCGGGCCGGGTAGCGAAAGAACCTCGGCCGCGCGGGCACGCCAATCCTCCAAGTCGGTGAAGCGCGCCGTGCTCGTAAAGCCGGCGGCCTGGGCCATGCCGACGAAATCTACGTGCGCGGCGTCTCCGGCGGTGTGCTGGCCGCCGGTCACTTCGTAAACACCGTTCTCCAAGACAATGAGCGTCAGGTTCGTCGCTCCGCTGGCGACGATCGTCACCAGGCAGCCCAGGCTCATCAGCATGCAACCGTCGCCATTGAAGGCGAGGACTTCGCGCTGCGGCTGCGCGAGCGCCATGCCCAATGCCAGCATGGGCGCGTGCCCCATCGCCGAGGGAATG
>DASZWQ010000191.1 GCA_035546535.1 Pirellulales bacterium
TAAACGGCACGCGGCCGGCGGCCCCAGAGCGTTTTAAGCCATTTCCGGTCGATGCGTTGCCCGAACCGTTGCGGGGATTCGTGGCGGCCGGCGCGAACGCAATTGACTGCGACCCGTCCTACCTGGCCTTGCCAATGCTGGCAGCGGTTGCGGCCGCCATTGGAAATACGCGTTGTATTCAACTCAAACGCGGCTGGACCGCGCCGGCGATTTTGTGGGCGGCGGTAGTGGGCGAGTCCGGCACGGCTAAGACGCCGGCATTCAAGTTGGCGATGCGCCCGATTCGTGAACGGCAGCGAGAGGCTTTGGAGCACCATGCCAAAGCGATGCGTCAGCACGAAGCCGACATGGCCCACTATGAAAAAGCGCTGGCCGAGTGGAAGCGAGACAAGGGGTCGACCAACGATCCGCCGGTAAGACCCGTCGAGCCGCAAGCCGAGCGCTGCGTTATCAGTGATACCACGGTCGAGGCCTTGGCCCAATACCGTTCAATTGATCTAAGAGAATTCGCAACCTCCTGCCACGATGGGGATGTCACAAGTCCCACGTAGCAAGGAGGCTGCGATGAGCGTGATCGACAAGGATGTCGATGTCGCCGTGCGGTGGTCGACAGCGGAACGCGTCCAGGCATTGAAACGAATCGTCGGCAAAAAGTCCATTGAGAAAGTATGTTGGCAGTCGCCGCATCAGCAGCGGCACTGTCGGCGGTTGCCACGCTGGTTCGTGGTCTGGTTTGTGATCGCTCTGGCGCTGTTTTGCCGCGACTCGTACCGGCAGGTGTTTCGTTGGCTGCACCGTTTCCGCCCGCAAGGCACACCAGGACGCTCGACGCTGTGCGAAGCTCGGAAAAGCGTCGGCGTCGCCCCCCTGCGGCGACTGGCCGAGGCCGTCATTGAATTGTTGGCGCATCCCTGTACGCCGCGGACGCACTATGCCGGTCTGCGGCTGATGGCGCTGGACAGTTTTGTGGTCGATGTGCCCGACACGCCAGCGAACGAGCGAGCCTTTGGACGGCCTAAAAGCGGCCGGGCGCCCGGGGCTTTTCCACAAGCCCGTGTGCTGAGCTTGTGCGAGACGGGCACGCATGTGCTGTGGCGTTCGCTGATCAAGCCGCATCGTCGCGGGGAAATCCCCATGGCCCGCTATCTCGTGCGGTTTTTGCAGAAAAACATGCTGCTATTGTGGGACCGCAACTTCCTCAGCTACGACCTGGTCAAGAGCGTGCGTCAACGGAAAGCGCACCTCCTGGCCCGCATCAAAAAGAACCTCATTTTCG
This sequence comes from Pirellulales bacterium, assembly GCA_035546535.1. Classification (NCBI taxonomy): domain Bacteria; kingdom Pseudomonadati; phylum Planctomycetota; class Planctomycetia; order Pirellulales; species Pirellulales bacterium. Next base: position 1,277 of record DASZWQ010000191.1, read on the forward strand.
TTCCGTTCAAGCAACTGTCCGACGGTTCTTACCTGGCGAAGCTCTATCCCTCGCCACGCCACCGCCAGCGCGATCACGAGGGCATCGTCGTGCGGATTATCGACTATACCTTCGACGACCCGGGACGGCCTGGCTCTGGGCAGAAGCATCGCTTGCTTACGACCCTGCTCAGCGCCTCGCGGCACCCTGCCGTGAAGCTCATTGATCTGTATCACGAACGGTGGGAAGAAGAGTTGGCCATCGACGAACTGAAGACGCATCAGTGCGAACGTCCCGTCCTGCGAAGCGAAACGCCGGCAGGGGTCCTCCAGGAACTCTATGGCCTCCTGTTGGGGCATTTCGTGATCCGTAAGTTGGCCTTCGAAGCGGCCGCAACCATCTCCTGTCCGCCCCGAGAAATCTCTTTTGCCAACACGCTAAAGATTCTCCGCTGCCGCCTCCCCGAAGCTCCACGTAACCGCATCAGCCTCACCCAGTGGTATGCGCTCCTCGTCGCAGAGGTCAGCGAAGAGCGCCTGCCGCCACGTCGCGATCGAATCAACCCGCGCGTGATCAAACGTAAAATGAGCAACTGGGCCAAGAAGACCAACAAACACCGCGATTCTCCCCAACCCACAAAGGACTTCCGTCGATCCATCGTCATGATGAATTGAACGGTATTG
>DASZWQ010000192.1 GCA_035546535.1 Pirellulales bacterium
CCGCCGGTGACTGCGGCGAGCGCGACCTCGCGACCCGCGAGCAGGGGAAACTCGTCGGCCAAGGCCGGCACCGGAAAAAGAATGAACGCCGCCGCGGCTGCCCCTGCCGCCCGACGTATCCATCCACTCCCAGCGCCTGGGTTATTGTTATGTCCCTTGATGGGACCCATCCCGGCAACCCCCGATTCCAGCCAAATGGCGCGAATCACTTTGGAATCAATAAGGTACCGGTATCGCCCGAGTCCGCATAGGGATTGTGGTTAAGAAAGTGTAAAAATCCTAAATCTGCTCACCGGGACCAGATTTGGTGGGCTGGGACCAAATTCGGCGGGTCGGTCCCGAGCGAATGGGCTTTCTTCTGCTACCGTGCAACGGCATTGCGATAGCTCAGGCGGAATAGAGCGCTGGTCTGAAGCCAGAGGTCTCCGGTTCGAGTCCTGTTCTGGTGCCTTAAGCTCCCGTCTTTCGGCTGAGGCTTTTGCTTGGCCCTCAAAAAGTCGGCGTGCCCATGCTGGCGCCGTCGAATTGAATAACGCGCGCAGCCGCCAGAACGTCCACAGCAAGCAGTCGGGCGTTGACACCCATACGGTCATAGTTGGGATCGGTCGCACGCCAGTGGGTCATGCAACCGCAATCCGAACAGCGGTGGAGCGTGAGATCGCGGTCGCCCCAGATATACGTGTCTGTCGGCACCGTCTCGATCACGCGTATACGCTCCGGCGAGTCGTAGGCCCAGAGCGTGCCGGTACGGCGGCAGATGGAGCAGTTGCAGCTCTTCACTTCGACCGGTGCGGTGTCGAGCTCGATCCGAACCTTGCCGCAGTGACAGCGTCCTTCAACCATTCGAACCTCCGAATATCGAGCAGGCAATTTTAGCCGCTGCATCGCTCATCGATGTCAGTAGTGATCCGGGGTGGCGAATTATACCTGCACGTGGAAGAGCGTGCCGATACCGGCGGAAATCGCCATCGCCACAATTCCCCAGAAAACCACGCGCAACGTCGCCGTCAACAGTGGCGCACCTCCGGCCTGCGCGCCCAGTGCGCCAAGGCCGGCAAGCGCGGCAAGAGAGATCGCGTAGACCGTGGCCACGACGAACGCGATCGGAGAAAGCAGCGAGGCGACGATCGGAACGGCAGCGCCGACGGCAAAGGATGCCGCGGATGCCAGTGCTGCCTGAATCGGGCGAGCAGTTGTTTCTTCGGTAATGCCGAGCTCGTCACGCGCATGAGCGGCGAGGGCATCCTTGGCCGTGAGCTGGACGGCCACGTCCATTGCCAGTTCGCGCGTGAGCCCGCGCTTCACGTAAATTCCAGCAAGCTCCCGCAGCTCCGCGTCCTTGTCGGTGGCGAGTTCCTGGCGCTCTTTCGCGAGATCGGCTTTCTCGACATCGGCCTGCGAACTGACCGAGACATATTCGCCGGCCGCCATCGACAGCGCGCCGGCGACAAGGCCGGATACACCCGCGATCAATATGCTTCCGTGGGAATGGGTTGCCGTCGCCACGCCAAGTATGAGGCTGGCGGTCGACAGGACGCCGTCATTGGCGCCCAAAACGGCTGCCCGCAACCAACCGGTATTTCCGATCTTGTGTCGCTCGCGGTGCAGCCGTCTC